>NZ_CEXQWX010000068.1:0-30538 GCF_982718395.1 Carboxylicivirga sp. | reverse complement strand
ACGGAATGGTATCGGTTGTACCTTTTAATGTGACCCCGCACAAGGGTAATGAATATTCGAACACCGATAGCTGGTGTAGTAATCCATACGTATATAATAACCAATGGATGACTGGCTTTACCCACGTTAATTTAAGTGGTGTTGGCTGTCCCGACCTTGGAAGTATTATAGTGATGCCTACTACAGGTGAATTGAATGTGGATGTCAATGAATACGGAACCACTTTATCAGATCAGCAAGCCATTCCCGGTTGTTACTCCACTAAGCTCAATCGTTATAATATCAAGGCCGAAGTAACTGCAACTATGCGATCTGGTTTAAGCCGTTTTACTTTCCCCGAAGGACAGGCTAACATCCTTCTGGATTTGGATCATGGTCTTACCAACGAAAGCGGTGCACATATCAAGCGTGTTTCCGATAACGAAATTGAAGGTTACAAACTAATGGGTACGTTTTGTTATCATCCACAAGCTGTAATGCCCGTGTATTTTGTGGTTCGTATCAATAAGGATGATATGCAAAGTGGCTACTGGAAATTTCAGAACAGACTGCCCGGTGCGCGTCACAATTGGAGTTCAACAAGTGACACTTATAAACTCTATACCAGATACAATAAGGAATTATCGGGTGAAAAAATAGGTGCTTATTTTTCGTTCGATGCACAAGAAGGCGAACAAGTAGAAGTTCAGGTTGGCGTAAGCTATGTCAGCATCGAAAATGCCCGCGAGAATCTGGATGCCGAACAAACTAACTTATCGTTTGAGCAAATAAAAGAAAAAGCTTTCGACACCTGGAATGAGGAACTAAAAACTATTGAAGTGGAAGGTGGTACACGTGATGATAAGGTCATGTTCTATACAGCACTTTATCATTTGTTGATTCATCCTAATATTCTTCAGGATGTTAACGGACAATATCCGGCTATGGAATCGGATGCCATATTAGCAACTGACGACCAGGATCGATATACCGTATTTTCGCTTTGGGATACGTATAGAACGGTGCATCCTTTAATGTCCTTGTTATATCCCGAAAAACAGCTTGATATGGTGCGTACCATGGTGGATATGTATAAAGAAAGTGGCTGGTTGCCTAAATGGGAGATTTACGGACGGGAAGCACATGTAATGGAAGGTGATCCGGCCTTAATTGTTTTGGCCGATACCTATCGACGAGGCCTGACGGACTTTGATGTAAAAACAGCTTATGAAGCCATGGTGAAACACGCCAATACAACAGAAGACAATTTTATCCGTCATGACAATGAATTTTACCTTGAGCACCATTATATACCATTTGTTAAAGACTTCGATAATTCAGTTTCTCAGGCATTGGAATTATACGTGGCAGATTATAACCTGGCTTTAATGGCTAATGAGATGGGAGACAAAGCCACTTATAAAAAAGCCTGGCAACGATCGTTAGGTTATAAAAAGTACTTCGACAAGAATTACAATTTACTGCGTCCTGTCACCAAAGAAGGTAAGTTTATGGAAGGGTTTGATCCATTGCAGGGAGAAAACTTTCAGCCGGTGCATGGTTTTCATGAAGGTACATCATGGCAATATTCAATGGCTGTTCCGCATGATATCAAAGGTTTAATGCGCATGATGGGTGGCAAAAACAAGTTTGTACAACAATTACACAAGTGTTTTAAAGACAGTTTGTTTGACATGAGCAATGAACCTGACATGGGATATCCGTTTCTATTTAACTATGCAAACGGTTCAGAATGGCGGACTCAAAAACAAGTTCACGATTGTATCAGAAGATATTACAAGAATGCCCCTGATGGCTTACCCGGAAATGACGACACGGGTACTTTATCGGCCTGGTTAATCTATAGTATGATGGGTATCTATCCGGTGTGCCCTGGCGATATGAATTATACACTATCAAGCCCGGTATTCGATAAAGTAACCATTCATCTGGATAAGAATATTTACGAAAAGGAGAAAATTATTATCGAAACAGATCGAAAATCATCTGATGATATTTATATTAAGGACATTGAAATAAATGGCCGGCCTTATAATCGTTATTTCATAAGCCATAAAGATTTAATAGACCAGGGCCATATAAAGTTTAATCTCGGTAGTAATCCAAAACAATAAAACACAATGAGAATCCGAAGCTTTCTGATTTTGACGGTAACTGCATTCTGTAGTTTTTTTCTATCATGTACAGACAGTGACAGAGCCATTAAAGTGATGAGCTTTAATATTCGATACGATAATCCGGCTGATGGGATCAATTCCTGGCAAAATCGAAAAGCTTTGGTTTCCTCATTTTTGAATGAACAGCGTCCCGACATTATCGGATTTCAGGAAGTATTAAAGAATCAACTTAATGAACTTCAGGATGAATTAACTGAATACAGCTACATAGGTGTTGGTCGGGATGATGGAAAAGATGGTGGTGAATTTGTCCCAATCTTTTATTTAAAAGAAAAATTTGATCTTTTGGCCTCTTCACATTTCTGGCTATCGGAAACACCAGATGTAACTGGAAGTAAAAGTTGGGGTGCCGCTTTACCAAGAATCGTTACCTGGCTGCAGTTAAAAGATAAAGAGAATGGCTTTATTTTTTACGTATTTAACACACATTTTAGCCATGTAAGCATCTATGCCAGAAACGAAAGTTCGATACTATTACTTAATAAAATCAGAACAATAGTGGGTGATGCACCTGTCGTATTAACAGGCGATTTCAATGCTCCACCAAGCGAGCGCATGTACAACACCATAACAAACAATTGGAAAGGATATCTTCAATTATGGGATAGCCGTCAGTTAACCCTCGATTATCAGGCCGCCAGCAAACAAACTTTTAATGGTTTTAAGCATGATACACCAGAAGTAATCATTGACCACATTTTTGTTAACGGTTTTTTTGATGTTAATGCCTTAACAACGCATCAGATTGTGAAAGATGATGTTTTTATATCTGACCATTACCCCATTACAGCTGAACTTTCATTCAGACTTAACAAGCGAGAAAAATGGGGCGAAGCTCAGACGCTGATGCAAAGCACTCAACAACCCATTATTGATTGCGATCAATTATGCTTCCATGATTCCCTGGTCGTGAAAATCAGGCCCCGCGGAAGAAAAGCTAATATTTACTATACTTTAAATGGTGAAGAACCTGATACTTTATCTGCTCTCTATGAAGCACCAATACTATTAAAGAAAAGTACGACTCTCAAAACAATGGCCTATATTGATGGCATGTACCCTTCCAAAGTGCTTTCGCAAACGTTTATTAAAAAAAGGAAATCAAACGCCAGACTGCTTGAGGTAATCCCTGAAGCAGATGAAAAATACCACTCGAAAGATTACAAAGCTTTATTTGATCATAAACCAGGTCACCATAACAACTTATCAGATGGGTCGTGGATTGGTTTTAACGGCACTGATAACGACTTTTTGTTTGACTTTAAACGCCCAACAAAAGTAAAAGAACTATATGTATCGTGCCTTGCACAACCATCCAAATGGATTGTTTCTCCTTCGAAAGTTGAAGTTAAAACATCAAATGATGGTATCAATTATAAGGTTGTTGGTTCAATGGCACTCCACACATCATTTAAGGAATCAATTAATGAACGGTTTATGGTTCACATTCCTTTTGCAGCTAAAGCACGCTTTGTGAAAGTATCTGTTTACAATGGTGGTTTACTACCAAAAGGACACAGCGGTGTTGGTAATCCTTCGTGGTATTTTATTGATGAAATGGTACTGCAATAAGGAATTTCTTCTCGCCAGCCTTCCGAACAGTATCTGAAAAAGCAGTTCCTTATTAGGCCTTTAAGCTAATTAGGTAACCATTGTGTCTGCGAATATTTAAAACCCGATCTTTATCAAATAATAGATATTGACCTTTAATTCCCTGTAAAACACCAGTTATGCTTGCTTCTTTGTCAAAGGTCAAGGACTTTGGTTTTAAAGGATAGTTAGTCACCGGGTAATTTAACTCCCAAACTGCCTCATCATCTTTCACATATTGTTTCAGTTCATCAGGCAGTTGATCAATCGCTTTTTTCTTCTCAGCTATCAGATCAATATCCTGCGCCAGTTCATTTTTTAACATATTGCGCCAATTAGTTTTATCTGAATAAAAGTCCTTCAGAAACACTTCTATTACACCAGCTATATGTCGATTAGGCACCTCAGCAATTACCACTGCTTTCCAGGCACCCTGATCAATCCAACGCGTTGGAATCTGAGTATTACGCGTAACCCCCACTTTGATACCGGAAGCAACAGCCAAATACACATAATGAGGAATTAAACATTGCTTTTGAGCAAATTCCATGTCACGTGCTTCTCCTAAATGAGCCCGACATGTTTCGGGGTTAAAAACACAATCTTCAGCCTCAGGAGCGGTTTTGTAGCAATTATAACAGAAGCCCTGTATAAATGACGTGGCTGTTTTTTTCCCACATACAATGCAATTTATCTGATCCTGATATTCAAGAGTTATTTCTTTACCAATTAAGTCATTCATCTTAACCGACTCGTTTTCAAGTTGCATATGGTATTCCACCTGCTCCCTGGCCACCTGAGTTTTCATTTTTGATAAATTACCTTTTGCTTCCATACTTTTTGTTTTACCACTATTTATACACAGACTAACTCACGTTTTTGATCAATAAACAGATGCCATTTCTATTATACAGCCATTCATTAAAACAATTTATTTCTGCAAATCGTTTTCACCAGCCGGGATTATTTTATATAGCTTATCCGACCGGCGGATTTTCTCATTGACAACAATACTAAACCGTTCCCCTTTAACTGTTTCATCAACAGGATTAAGATCAACGCGTATTTCCGGAACTGTCATCTGTACAATTCCTGTTGTTGGTCCGGTAATCAGAATCTCATCTCCTACTTTGAGTGATTGAGTTTCCATAAGAAATTCAGCCACTTTCAGCTTTGGGAAATAATTCATGCCTTTACCAACATATATTTTCTTCTTTGTCGCACGTGATCCGTAGTTATGACTCCACTCTCCCAACTTCTGACCTAAATAATATCCGTCCCAGAATCCGCGATTAAACACTTCCGAAAGTCGTTCATCCCAATTCTTGATTTTTTCTTCACCATATGAGCCGTCAATCACCGCTTCAATGGCTTCATTATAGCATTCACAAACAGTTTTAACATATTCGGCCGAACGTGCCCGCCCTTCAATTTTGAAAACACGTACTCCGGCATCTACCATCTTATTCAGGAAGTGAATAGTCTTCAAATCTTTTGGTGACATAATGTAGTCATTCTCCAATTCCATCTGCTTTCCGGTTTCTTTTTCTGTAACCGTATAACCACGACGACAGGGCTGAAGACAACCACCTCTATTAGCCGATGCATTTAGCTGGTGCAAACTAATATAACACTTCCCAGAAGTAGCCATACATAGTGCTCCATGAGCAAACATTTCAATTTGGATCAACTCTCCTTTTGGTCCGCGAATATCTTCATCGACAATGGTCTGATGAATGGCTTTCACCTGATTCATATTTAACTCGCGAGCCAAAACAACCACATCCGCAAAGTTGCTGTAAAACTTTAGTGTTTCTACATTAGAGATATTCACCTGGGTAGAAATATGCACCTCAACTCCTTTACCATGTGCATAATTTATTGCCGCCTGATCAGACGCAATTACCGCTGTTACGCCTACTTCTTTGGCCACATCAATAATCTCGCGCATGGTATCCAGTTCTTCATTAAAGATTACCACATTAACCGTAAGGTAGGTTCTTATATTGTTTCCCCCGGCTATTTTTACCAACTCTCTTAAGTCATCGTTAGAGAAATTATTGGATGAACGTGAGCGCATATTTAATTGCTCGATACCAAAATATACTGAATCTGCCCCTCCTTGTATAGCAGCACGTAATGACTCGTAGGAGCCAACAGGTGCCATAATCTCAAAATCTTCTCTCTTCCACTTTTTATCGTTCATCTTATCTTTTTTTCGAATCATTATACAATACCTGCAAATAGGCTTTGGCTTTAAGGCTATCTTGTGTAGTTTGCCTTCCCTCAAATGTAATAAAGCGGTTTATTTTAACATCATAAAACTGAAATCCCGAACTGTCAATAAATGAAACACCGCTAGGTGCAATAATGTTAAAAGCAAACTTTTCGACTTCTTTATCTAAAATGTTTTTACTAAACTGAAATTCTTCTGCATCAATATCTAATTGCGATAATAAAGTTCGGGCTAAATCAGTTTGAGATCCATAATGACTAATGGTCGTATCTTTAACACTTAATGCTCCACCAGTCCAAATCATGGGGATATGTGCATAATTTCTTTCACTTAAAGGAATATTGTTGGGTCCAGGAACCGAATGATCAGCAATAAGAATAAATAAAGTGTTGTCCCACATGTTTTTCTTCTTCACCATACGGAAAAAATCACCAATACATTTATCTGTGTATGCAATCGAGTTATAGTAGTCATTTTCAAATACCCGATCCATTGGCACATCAAACGGTTCATGACTGCTCAACGTAAATAGAAATTTGAAATAAGGCTCTTTGGATGCTTCCATATTATCTATTAACCGGGCAAAAGTATATTCATCATGAACACCCCACTTTTCTCCGCGATATTGCATATCAAAGTCATCAATACTTATTACCTGATCAAAACCAGCTTGTCTGACAAATGAGTTCATGTTTTTAAACTTGATATCGCCTCCATACAAGTACATTAAATCCTTGTAGCCATTATCCTTTAATTTTTGAGGCAGAAATGATAATGAAGCCGTTTTTTCAGGAAACCGTATAATTGAATATGAGGGTAATACCTGATAACCAGCCAAAGCCGCAACCAAACCTTTGTCTGAACGGTTGGCCGCTGCCCGAATGTTACTGAATAAAACGCTTTCATTGATTAAGGAGTCAATATGAGGTGTAATCGCTTCTCCTCCCAAATCACTAATTACATGTGCCGCAAAACTCTCCAGCAAAATAACAACAACATTGGGACGCTCAGTATTCAATAGTTTATCAAAGGTTCCTGAATGAGCTGTAAGTTCATCAAAAATCTGATTGGCCAGCTCATCATCCATATAGCGATATTCAACATTGTTGGTACCCATCTTTTTCAAATCATAAGCCAGATTCCACAATGGATTTATTGCCGTTTGATTTGCAAAACGATATGATGAAAAGTAGGCTACTCCAGTATTAATAGGTGCCACACCAAAACTCCCCCTGACAGGTATTATTAAAAGTACTCCCGAAAACAAAACAACTACAAGCGTGATCGCAGCTTTCTTTATCTTATAGGATGTTTCTGAGATCGCCGGTTTTATCATGACAAACTTATTGTAAGCAAAAATAAATCCGCTTATTGAGATAATGCAAGCCATTAAAAACAGAGGTACTTCATACCACTTCAATGATGCAAGAATAATATCCGGCATCTGGATAAAACCTAAAGCTTCCAGATCAATATGTTTTCCCCAATACGAGAACAGGTTAATATCAGATAAAAGAACTAGCGACAAAAACGCAATCTGGAAATAGCTTAGATAATTGATACATTTCAAACATATTCGTCCGGAAACTATCAATGAGATAATTTGCAACAATACGACTAATCCCATTATATATCCGGTAAAAGAACTATCCAGACGCAAGCCTATAAAAAAGGCTTCCAGAACAGAAGGTAATGTGGCATCATGAGAATAGCTAAGATTAAAGACAACAAAAATTAACCTGAATATAGTAAAAAACACCATCCAGAAAAGGAAAAGGCGCCAATAGCTATTTATATATTGCTTGATCATCAATTTATTATTAAATCTTATACAGTTATTTGAAACTGCAAAAATAAACAGATGATTGAATAAGTGAAGCTAAAAAAGTAATGAGGTGTGAAAATTCTTTATTTAAGCTGCTTTTTGTCAATACAATCCCGCAAATGTTTTTCCAAAGAATTAACCATCTGTTCAACTGAAAACTTATCAGATACATGAGCTTTGGCTTCCTGTCCCTTCACTAGTCGCTGTTCATCATCAATCAGATTATTGATTGCATTACCAAGCGCCTGCGCATCACCGGATGGAACAATACTACCGTGTTTCTTATCTATCATTAATTCCGACACTCCATTTACATTTGTACTAACAGCCGGTATCCCTAATGATAGTGCTTCCATTAGAGCATTAGGCATACCTTCATATAGCGAAGGTAAAACAAACAAATCAGCAGCTTTAAGCATGGATGAGATATTTTCCTTAAAACCTATCAGATGCACTCTTTCATCAAGAGAAGCATCGCTTATCTGCTTTTGCAGTATACTATGCATCTTTCCTTTTCCCGCAATTACAAAATGAACATTTGAGTGCTGTTTAACGACCTTACTTGCTGCCTCAATTAAATATTGAAATCCCTTTTGCCTGGCCAACCGACCAGTTGATAATATAATAAACGGTTTTTCATTCAATGCTGGTATTTGTGAAGAATAGTCGAATGGAACAACTTCTTCATTTGATGGTAGTATGCCATTATAAATAACCTTTACATAGTCCTTATCCCACCATCCATAACTATCATACTCCTTCTTGATGGAGTTCGTATTGGTTATAATTCCATCACAAAACGGAATAAAGCTCCATTTGTATTTATTAGATCGATGAATCAGCTGCACTCCTTGTCTACTAATAATAACAGGTCCTTTGATACATCGTGACATTACACCGGCAACACGAACATCTTTATTTTGACAGGCAACAATTAAGTCGATATCCTCCTTCTTAACAACCCGTCTTAGTTGGATGCCTCCCCTCAAACTGAAATCTGTATAAATCGATAGATTAACAACTGTCAAACCTTCTTTTGTAGCTCTTTGTTCCAGAATTGAACCTTTTCGACAACCAATAATTACACGGTGCCCTTTTTTCATTAATTCACTGGCAGCAAGCACCATCCATTTCTCGCCTCCACCCCATTTTTTCTTACCAATCGAATTAATAAATAAAAGCCTCATCAAATGTCTGCTATGGTTAAATTTTACTTAAGAATTTCTCCCCTTAGAAGTTTACATAATCGGACCCGAAGATAGTCTTTTAATTGTAATTGATAAAAGATATCTAATCAGATTTAATTATATTATCTTTGCCCGAGTTAGATTTAGAGTACAAATTTCTTTGATATGAAAATTGGTTTTGATGCCAAAAGAGCCTTTTATAACAGGAGTGGTCTTGGTAATTATAGCAGATGGTTTATTAATGGCCTGACGAATCTATATCCTGAAAATGGCTATTTTTTGTTCAGCCCTAAATCAAAAGGCCGAATCCATTTTAGCGGTGATCAAAGCAGTCAAATTATAACTCCAATAAATAACAAGACTAAGATCAGCCAAAACTATTGGCGTTACAAAACAATGGTGAGGCAAATTAATGAGGAAGATCTGGATATATATCATGGATTAAGTCATGAACTTCCAAAAGGAATCAGGAAGTGCAGAGCAAAGTCGGTGGTAACAATGCATGACGCTATTTTCATGCGTTACCCTGAACTCTTCGATTTAAGCTACAGAATTATTTTCAAGAAGAAATATGCTCATGCTTTAAAGGTTGCTGATGGTATTATTGCAATAAGCGAACAGTCTAAGAACGATATCACTAACTATTTTAACGTTGATCAGGATAGAATAAAGGTCATTTATCAGGGATGTAGCTCCATCTTTTATAATTCAGTTAATGACGAGTACAAGGAACAAATAAAGCTTAAATACAATTTACCTGATCAGTTTATTTTATATGTTGGAACAATTGAGCCAAGGAAAAATCTTCTTGGAATTTTTCAAGCACTTGTTGCAGCGAATGTTGATGTACCGTTAGTTGCTGTCGGACGCCCTACAAATTATTTAAATAAAGTAAAGGATTTTGTTTCAGAGCATAAACTGGAAAAACAAGCTATATTTCTTCATAATGTAGAAACGCCTGAACTTCCAGCCATATATCAGATGGCATCCCTATTTGTTTACCCGTCTTTGTTTGAGGGATTTGGCATCCCTATTTTAGAAGCCTTAAATTCCGGCACCCCTGTTATAACCTCGAAAGGCAGCTGTTTTCCTGAAGTAGGCGGAGATGCTGCTAAATATGCTGAATATGGTAATATTGAGGAGTTAGCCGATACCATCAAGACTGTACTTCAATCAAAAGAACTGCAGCTTGACATGGCAACTAAAGGAAAAGCTAAAGCACTTGAGTTCAGAGAAGAAAAGATTATAGGTGAACTTTTTAATTATTATCAATCATTAATTTCATAGACTGAAAAAACTAACTATAAGATGAAGATTTCCGGTTTTACAATGGTAAAAAATGCAGGTAAACTGTACTACCCTATTCAAGAGTCCATTTCCTCTGTTTTACCAGTAGTTGATGAATTCGTTATTGCACTTGGCAATTGTGACCCTAATGATAATACGCTGGAACTTATTAATGAATTAAACAGTCCAAAAATAAAAATTGTCAATACTGTATGGGATGTTGAAACATACCCTCATGGTTCAATTTTAGCGCAACAAACTGATCTGGCTAAGGAGCACTGTAAAGGCGATTGGTTATTTTATATACAAGCTGATGAAGTCATTCATCAGGACGATCATTCTGCAATACGCAGTACTTGTGAACAACACCTGATCAATGAGCAGGTAGAAGGTTTATTATTTCGCTACATACATTTCTGGGGCGACTATAATCACGCCTTTGTTAAGAATCATGGCTGGTATCGACGTGAAATCCGCATTGTCCGCAACCGTCCCGAAATCCACTCGTGGCGTGATGCACAAAGTTTCAGAGTTATACCTGACTTTACGAAGGAAAAATACCTGATAAAAGAAGGAACCAGAAAACTTAATGTAGCACCAATAGATGCACACATTTACCATTATGGCTGGGTTCGCCCGCCAAAATTAATGGGCAAAAAAACATCACATTTCGAAAGTTGCTATGAAGATAAAAACATCTCCGAAGATGAAATGGAAATACTTTCGGCAGTGGATTTTGGCGCTATCGGATTAATACCTGAGTATAAGGGTAAACATCCTGAGGTGATGAAACAACGCATCGCATCTTTCAACTGGCAGGATGAACTCAACTATAGCAAAAAGCTTAATCGGGCTCCCAAGCACAAACATGAGAAAACAAAATACAGGCTATTGACCGCGATAGAAAAACTTTTCTTCCCCAACGGTATCTTTAATTTCAAAAATTACAAGTTGATTCGTTTTTGATTGTAATATTCTTTAGTTGAAAGGTCATGCACATACTCATTTGCAACCCATCAAAGATACCGGCCCATCTCTACGGAGGTACTGAACGTGTTATCTGGGATCTAGGAAAAGAATTAGCAGAGAAAGGACATAAAATTACCTATCTGGTAAATAAAGGTTCGCATTGTCCCTTTGCAAATGTATTGTTTATTGATCCTGAAAAGAAAATAAGCGAACAGATTCCCGGCGATGTTGATGTAATTCACCTGAATGGCCATACATCAGAAACTTTTGATAAACCTGTGGTTGTAACCTATCATGGTAACATTAACGACCCGGAATTGGTGCTTCATAAAAATGCTGTGTTTGTTTCAAAAAACCATGCTAAAAGACATGGCTCTGAAACCTTTGTGCATAATGGTTTAGATTGGAATAACTATGCTTCGGTTAACCTGGAAGAATCCCGTGACTATTTCCATTTTCTGGGCAAAGCTGCCTGGCGAATTAAGAACTTAAAAGGTACTATCAAAATCAGTCGGTTAGCTGAAGAAAAGTTAGTTGTCATGGGAGGTCATCGATTAAATTTGAAGATGGGCTTCCGTTTCACTCCGTACATAAATGTTCGTTTTGCGGGTATGGTTGATAATGAAAAAAAGAGCCGGATTATCCAACATTCCAAGGGGCTTATATTCCCTGTATTATGGCACGAACCATTTGGTTTGGCTCTTATCGAAAGTCTGTATTTTGGATGCCCTGTAATTGGAACACCTTATGGTTCATTACCTGAAATTATAATTCCTGAAGTTGGCTATTTGTCTGATAAGTCAGTCGATTTAGCAAAGGCCGCAAGCAACATAGAACAGTTCTCAAGAAAAAAGTGTCATGAATATGCTAGAGACATATTTAACGCTAAAAAGATGGCTGATTCGTACCTCAGGTTATATGACAAAGTAATTAACAAGGAATCATTAAACATGCCGCATCCCCGATTAAAAGAAAGACTGAATACCAAGTTCCTGCCATTTTATTAACTTTGCGCCCTCGTGTACTTTTATTAAAGTACCAACCTATACATAAAATAAGTTGAATGATTAGTATTTCAGCCATAATTCCAAATTACAACGGCTGTGAATTGTTGGAAAGGAATCTGCCTGCTTTATTTCAGGAATTGGAGCATGCGCAGGTCGATTATGAAGTAATTGTTGTGGACGATTGCTCAACGGATAAGTCAGTCGAATTTTTAAAGGCTAATTATCCACAGGTGATTATTGTAGAGCAAGAAAAGAATGGAGGATTCTCAGCAAGCTGCAATGCAGGTATTCGAAAAGCTTCTAAGTCGTTAGTTTTCTTAATGAACAGCGACATAAAGCTTACAGAGAACTATTTCAGACCACAATTCAAATTCTTTGAAAACGAAAAGACTTTTGGAGTGATGGGGCAAATCATTGGTTACTACGATAACCATATACAAGATACAGCCAAATGGCCCACCACTAAAGGATTAAAAGTTAAAGCCACTAATAATTATTTGGTTGAAGATCATAAAGAAAGCTTTTGGACACCTTCATTTTATTTATCAGGAGCTAATGCCCTGATTGACACTGAAAAATTTAAAATACTAAACGGGTTCGATGAAATATACTCACCCTATTACTGTGAAGATCTCGATTTAAGTGTCCGGGCTCAAAGGTTGGGGTGGGAATGTTATTACGAGCATGAATCTGTTTGCAGACATGAAGGATCAGTTACAACCAACAAAATAAGGAGAAAAAGTGTCAATATAATCTACTTTAGAAACCGGTTTATATTTCACGCCATCCATTATAATAACTGGCAATTAAAACTTTACAACCTGCAAATATGTTTTAATTTACTTTTCAGATGGATAAATTTCAGGTTCGAAGTTTACACTGCCTTTTGGGAGTACTTAAAATCCTCAAAGGAAATCAATCATTCAAGAAATGCTTTGAAAGAACTAATGAACAACCATTCATCTCTTAGCCTTAAAGAAATAATCAGAGGTCAAAAAGCCAAGACTAAAAAATGTAAAATAAGGTTTGTTTAATTTTTCATCTATGCAAGAACAAAAAGATAATAGAACTCTGTCTGTTTGCATTCCGACATTTAATCGTTCAGAAATTCTGGACAGTAATCTGAAATATTATCTGCCATTATTAAAACAAAACGAAGTTTCTCTTTTAGTTTCCGACAACTGTTCAACTGATAATACAATTGACATTTTAAAAGAACACAGTCAAAACAACGAGCTTTTAAAATATTATAAGCAGGATAAAAACATTGAAGATCGCAACTTCCCATATGTCTTAAGAAAAAACACCGCTGATTTTGCATGGCTTTTGTCGGATAAACACAGAATAAATAAAGATGGAATTAGTCGGATTAAGGAACTTATCAATCAGGATGATTATGACCTGATTGTGACCAACCATACAATGCGGGTTAAAAACATCCCAACAAAGGTTTATACTGACTGTGAACAAATGCTTAAAGATATTGGCTGGCATATGACTGATATCTGCACCCTCATTTTTTCAAAAAGCCTGATAGCCACCACACCTTTTGAGCGTTTTTCTAACACCAACTTTATGCATGTTGGAGGAATATTTGAAGCATTGGCAACGAAAGACTCGTTTAAAGTACTATGGCTTAATGAAAACCTTTTTGAGCGTTTAGCCTTTAAGAATATTCCGGGTGGATGGAACAGCAAGGTTTACCGGGTTTGGGTTGAATCATGGAGTAATGCGATTCTTTCCCTGCCACCGTCGCACTACTCAATACAAAGTAAAATTGAATGCCTGCAAAAGCATAATAGAAACACTAAGATATTTAAGTTGAGACGTATGTTTAAATATAAACGCCTCAACTTTTATCGACAAAACACCTATAAAAGACTAAAATCAATCTTACCTTTGGCAACTGGAAAACCTAAATGGCTTCATCTTTTAATATTGCTGTATCCGACTTTGAGGAAATAAGATGAAAGCTAAAATGTAAATAGTAAAGTATAAAATCACTATCATTTAAAGATAATGACGACAAGAGAAAATCAATTAAGAACTGATATACTAGAACTGGTCAAACAATATCACCGGGAAACATCAACAGCAGGCTTTGAAAAAGGAAAAACTCTTATTCCATTTGCCGGACGCATATACGATGAAAACGAGATGGTGAAATTGGTCGATTCATCACTTGACTTCTGGTTAACAACTGGTCGTTATGCTGAAGAGTTCGAAACCAGGTTCGCTGAATTGATGCAACAGCGTTATTGTATGTTAGTCAACTCAGGTTCATCAGCAAACCTGCTTGCTGTTTCAGCTTTGTTTTCACCTCTGTTAAAAAGCAAGCAGCTTAAGCCCGGAGATGAAATTATTACGGTTGCCGCTGGTTTTCCAACAACGGTAACACCTATCATTCAAAACGGAGCTATTCCTGTTTTCATTGATGTTGACCTAGAAACATTGAATATTCAGGCCGATAAGGTAGAAGCTGCTATCACTCCTAAAACCAAAGCCATTGTTTTAGCACACACTCTGGGCAACCCCTTTGACCTGGAAAAAATCAGGGCAATCTGCGATAAATATGAACTTTTCTTAGTTGAAGATTGCTGTGATGCTGTTGGTTCAACTTATAATGGTCAGATGGTGGGAACTTATGGCGACCTTGCTACTACCAGCTTTTATCCGGCTCACCATATTACCATGGGCGAAGGAGGTAGTGTTTTGACAAAAAATCCACTTTTAAAACGCATTGTTACTTCCTTACGTGACTGGGGCCGTGACTGTTATTGTGATCCGGGTTGCGATAATACCTGCGGCCGTCGTTTTAAAGGACAATACGGTGAATTACCAAAGGGATATGATCACAAATATGTATATAGCCATTTAGGTTACAACCTGAAGGTAACAGATATGCAAGCTGCGGTAGGTGTTGCACAATTAGATAAACTGCCTGAATTTATTGAAGCCAGGAAGAATAATTTCAAGACACTTCGCGCTGGTCTGGAGAAGTACAGCGATTATCTTGTTTTACCAAAAGCAACAAAAAATTCTGATCCTTCGTGGTTTGGTTTCCCTTTTACTGTCAAAAAGAATGAACTCTTCACCCGTAACGAAATGGCAGAATTCCTGGAAAATGCAAAAATATTAACCCGACAACTATTTGCCGGCAACATGACTCGTCAGCCTGCTTTTAAAGATGTAAATTATAAGGTTTCAGGAGATTTAACGAATACTGATATGGTGATGCAAAATACCATTTTCATTGGTGTGTATCCCGGTATTGATCAGATTCGATTGGATTATATACTTGAAACTTTTGAGCAGTTTTTCAAAGAAAAAGCAATTAAATAATGGCAACAATCAGCAAAGCTACTGTTATTAATATCCGAAACTACGGATCTGATGTTCGTGAATATACGCTGAAAGCAGAAAAAATACAGGACTTTGATCCAGGAACATTTTTACAACTGTCATTAGAGAAACCACCAGCTAATCGCTGGCCGGATTCACGTAACTTTAGTTTAGCTTCAGCTTATAATGGAGATAATACTATTCGAATAGTTATACGCCGGATCGGTAACTACACATCCAGAATTTTTGAAGAGCTCAATATTGGAGCTTCCTGTTACATTAAGTATTCATTTGGAGATTTTTTATTGCCTTTTTACGATCAAAAAAATCCAATAATCTGTATAGCTGGAGGCACAGGTGTAGCTCCATTCTTTTCATTTGCTGAACATCTATTTAATATCGGACAGCAAGATCGAATGCATTTGTTTTATTCAGCAAAAAACAGTGTCGAGCTGATTAATCCGGAAGAGCTTAAAAGACTGGTAAACAAACAACAGTTACACATTCATCTGACAAGAGAGAATTCCGGTGATTATTTAAACCATCATATCTCAATTGAAGAAATATCAGAGCAACTGACAGATCTTGAAAAAGCACATTTTTACATCTGTGGTAATGAATCATTTACCAATGATTTCAAAAATGGTCTGGCAAAAACAGGAGCTGTCAATATTTATACCGATGAGTGGTAGATAACATTGGTCACCCAAACAACAACAATCGCATGAAAGTAGTATTATTAGCAGGAGGTTTTGGAACTCGTCTCAGTGAAGAAACAAAATCAATACCTAAACCAATGGTAAAGATTGGTGATAAACCAATTATCTGGCACATCATGAAAACCTATTCCTATTATGGTTTTAATGAATTTATTATCTGTTTAGGTTACAAAGGATATGCTATTAAAGAATGGTTTTCGAACTACTTTTTACATACAAGTGATGTAACGATAGATTTGCAAAACAATGACATTGAAGTTCATAACAATACTGCAGAACCCTGGAAGGTTACATTAGTTGAAACAGGTTTGCACACCATGACAGGAGGGCGTATAAAACGGATACAGAAATACATCGGCAACGAACCCTTCATGCTTACTTATGGCGATGGGGTAGCTAACATTAATATTCAAAACCTGGTTGAACATCATCAAAACAGTCAAAAATCACTAACTGTAACGGCATACAAACCAGGAGGAAAATTTGGATCATTGGAAATAGCAGATAGTGGACATGTAACTTCTTTTACTGAAAAACCAGCAGGTGATGGAACATGGATCAATGCCGGCTATTTCGTCTGTCAGCCAGAAGTTTTTGATTACCTCAACGAAGGTGATCAAACAATATTTGAACGTAAGCCTCTTGAAACTCTTGCTCAGAAAGGACTTATGAACTCTTATAAGCACACTGGTTTCTGGAAACCAATGGATACTTTACGGGATAATACCGAACTAAATGATATGTGGGCAGAAGATAAGGCCCCATGGAAAACGTGGAATGACTAATAATATGTCTGTATGAATACATTCTATCAAGGTAAAAAGGTATTAGTAACAGGCCACACTGGTTTTAAAGGGTCCTGGCTTTGTATCTGGCTAATAGAGATGGGAGCTGATGTAATTGGGTTAAGCCTCGATCCTCTTACCGATAAGGATAATTTTGTCCTTGCAGGGCTGTCATCTAAAATGGTAGATATAAGAGGTGACATAAGAGACAAGAACCTTGTTGATTCGGTGATGAATAAATATCAACCGGAAATTGTTTTTCACCTGGCTGCTCAACCTCTTGTGCGACTTTCGTATGAACAACCCATAGAAACCTACGAAGTTAATGTAATGGGCACTATCCACGTGATGGAGGCTATACGTAAAAGTGAAACCACAAGGATTGGTATAATGGTTACCACAGATAAATGCTACGAGAATAAAGAGCAGATATGGGGTTATCGCGAAAATGAACCGATGGGAGGTCATGATCCTTACTCTTCTTCGAAAGGAGCCGCTGAACTGGCTATTTCATCATGGCGACGATCTTACTTTAATCCAATCAAATACAGCGAGCATAACAAAGCAATTGCCAGTGTAAGAGCCGGAAATGTAATCGGCGGTGGTGACTGGGCCAAAGATCGTATTGTTCCTGACTGCATACGGGCTCTCGAAGCTGGTAAAGCTATAGAAATAAGAAGCCCAAAAGCCGTTCGCCCATGGCAACATGTGTTAGAGCCATTAAGCGGTTATCTTCTGTTAGCTCAAAAAATGTGGAATGAGCCAACAAAATATTGCGAAGGATGGAATTTCGGGCCAAAATCAGATTCTGTAGCAACAGTGTGGGAAGTAGCAAGTCAAATGATCAATTGCTACGGAAAAGGAAGCTTGTTAGATAAATCAAACCCGGAACAGTTGCATGAGGCTAATCTATTGATGTTAGATATCAGTAAAGCAAAAATGGAACTGGATTGGGAACCTTGTCTTACATTGGAAGAGTCATTAATACTCACTACCAATTGGTATAAGAATTACAAGAATGAGAATGTGTATGACATGTGCGCTTCCCAAATAAGGGAATATTATCTGAAATCAGTTGAGCATGAATAAGAAAGTACTACTTACAGGTGCAAACGGTTTTATAGGCTCACATTTACTTAAGTTGTTGGTTGAGTCACAATACTCTGTTGTTGCAACTAAAAGAGCCAAATCTGACTTGTGGAGATGTCAGGATATTGTTGATAAGGTTAAGTGGATAGATATTGATGGTGCTGACTGGAAAAACAAATGCATCCAACAAAAGCCGGATATAATAATTCATGCCGCCTGGATTGGCGTTGATGCAAAAAACAGAGATAACTGGGAAAATCAGAGTACCAATATTGATCTGTTAATGGACATTTTATATGTTGCCTCTGCTACAGAGTCTAAACATTTTATTGGTTTTGGATCACAAGCTGAATATGGCTACATAGATGGCATTGTTAGCGAAGACGATGAGACAAAACCAACTACAGCTTATGGAGCAATAAAACTTGCCTCCTCAAACATCATACGCAAATTCTGCTCCGATAATAACATCAGGTGGCATTGGTTACGCCTGTTCTCTTTCTTTGGTGAAAAAGAAAGCGAGAATTGGTTAATACCTTCTTGCATCAAACGCATGCAGAATGAACTGGAAATGGATTTTACTGAAGGTGAACAAAGGTATGCATACCTGTATATTCATGATCTTGTAAAGGCCATACTTGAATTGATCGCTAAAGATGTTGAATCTGCAATATTCAATATTTCATCAAGTCAATGTATCACAATCAGGCAACTCATCGAAACAATAGCCCGTCGTGTAAACCCTGATTTCAAACTCAATTTTGGTGCATTACCTTATCGTTCTGGACAGTCCATGCATATACAAGGAAATATCAGCAAATTTGAGCAATTGGTATCGCCTATTGATTCAGACAATTTTGATAAAAAGTTACAAAAGACAATTACATATTATCTGGAACAGTGATTATCTAGATTCTATAAAATTATTGACAGAACTTAAACAAATGAATACAATCAACTCATCTTTACAATTATCTAAGCAAATCCGTGAGTTATGCTTAAATATGGTTCACAAAGCTAAGGCATCACATATTGGTGGGGCCTTATCCTGTGCTGATATTCTGGCCGTTCTGTATAACGACATCCTGAAGATTGATCCGAATAATCCTGAGTGGGCGGAAAGAGATTTATTCTTTTTCTCTAAAGGCCATGCTTGCACGGCTTTATATGCTACTCTGGCTTCTAAAGGTTTTTTCCCGATTGAAGATTTAAACACCTATTCACAAGATGATAGTTTATTTCTCTCCCATGTTTCTCATTATATTCCAGGCGTTGAACTATCAGCAGGAAGTTTAGGCTTGACCCTTTCCCATGCAATTGGTTGCGCTATAGCGAAAAAGCATAAGAATCAGGATGCAAGAGCTTACTGCCTATTAAGCGATGGAGAACTAAATGAAGGTTCAAACTGGGAAGGGTTCTTATTTGCTCCTCATCACAACTTGGATAACCTTACTGTTATAGTTGATTACAATAAAATCCAGAGTCTGGACAGGGTTGAAAAAGTTATGGATTTAGAACCATTGGATAAGAAATTTAAAAGCTTTGGCTGGAATACGATGGTGATTGATGGTCATAATCATGACGAAATACTTAGTGCTTTTCAAACAGCACCGAATAATCAAAGACCTTGTGTTGTTATTGCCAATACGACTAAAGGTAAAGGAGTAGATTTTATGGAAGATACCATAAAATGGCATTATAAGAGCCCTAGTGAAGAAGAATATAATTCAGCCTGCGAACAAATTAAAAAGATGTAATGAGAACAGCATTTGTAACACAATTAATTGAAGAAGCAAAAAGCAACCCTAAGATATTTCTTTTAGTTGGTGATTTAGGATATAGTGTCGTTGAGCCATTTGCAGAACAATTTCCGGATAGGTTTATAAATGTTGGAATTGCAGAACAAAATATGGCAGGGATAGCTGCCGGACTGGCGAGCGAAGGATATATACCCTTTATATATTCCATCGGTAATTTTCCAACTCTTCGATGCATGGAGCAGATTAGATACCTTGTTGCCTACCATAACCGTAATGTAAAGGTAATTGCCGTTGGAGGAGGATATGCATATGGATCATTAGGCGCATCACATCATGCTACTGAGGAATTAGGAATGTTAAGAACAATACCAAACCTAATTGTGGCCGCACCTGGTGACCCGGAAGAAGCACGATTAATTACAAAAAAAGCCATTCGTTCAGAGTCTCCTTTTTACATCCGAATTGGGAAAGCTGGTGAACCCGACGTACATGAAGAATCTATTTCAAGTTATAACATTGGTCAGCCAATCCCGATTATTGCTGGAAGTAAGGCAGCTGTTCTAAGTACGGGTGCTATGCTGGCATACTGTCAGGATTACATCCGGGAAAGTAAGCTAAATCATAGTTTGTATAGTTTTCCAATAATAAAGCCTTTATTATCAGATTATCTCGTTGATCTATGTGGTAAGTACGATCAATTGATTACTGTTGAGGAACACCAACTATCCGGTGGATTTGGAAGCGCGATTGTTGAACAGATTAATGATCTGTACGCCAAAAAAAGAATTAAAACGTACCCGATTGTTCGCCGCATTGGCATACCTGATCAATTTTGCAGTATTTCCGGTAGTCAAAAATACCTGAGAGAAATTAATAACGTGGTATTAAGTGATCAGCCTGATCAATAGATATTAATGTCAAATTACAGATTACCAATATCTTCACAAAACTTGTTCTGTTTTGTGCAGGAACGGAATTTGTGACAACCTGTGCGATTCGTAGTTTCAAAAGTGAATGTGCTTCTAAGAGCTATTTTCTTGAAAGGAATATGAAAACTGAATATGTCTTATTTGTCCTACGGAATAACCTTTTTAAAAGTTAGAAAGCTGTTTCCAACAGCAGAAAGATCACTTCCAATCATGATACATTCTCTTGATCCACTCGTATAGATCAATATTCATAAGGATTAAAACAAAACCATAAACACTGTCTTCGATTGGAATGGTAAACATACGAATACCCAGGTTCTCGGCATTGTTATACCACACAATGGGTGATTCGAGAAACAATCCGGTAAGTATTCCATTGCTAATAAAGAAAAACGGGATGATAACCAAGTAGGACAAATAAACATCAGCGAGGTTCCGTTTTTTATAGAACAAGATTAATAAATACATTCCTGCCAGCAAAACTGTAATGGAAGTATATAACTTTCCCCAAAATCCTATACCAGATAGGATAAAGATAATTGCCAATGAAATTGTAATTAATCCCTGATACTGATCCAAAGGATTTTTTTTAATCAGGTAACGCAAAGCAAAATATGTGAAAACGCATGCATAAGGGATGGCAATAAAAAACAATACCTCTTCAAGGGGCAAATTAAAAATGTTAATCCCAATCAGGTAGTTAGGATTAAAACCCCAAACACCCAAGTGAGTGAAAATTGCGTCCCAAATAAGAAAACCAATAGCTACCAAAATATTGGCCGGAAGAAAATATTTCCACTCTTTAATAAAAGCATGCCGCGGATAAAAGCTGGCCAGCAAGGGTATGCTGATACAGGCCAGATTAATGATTAAATAGGTATAGGCCATCCGCTACGATAGATTTAAACTGCCTTCTTTGGCTTCTTTAATAAACTGCCGTGGAACCCACAACATTCCGAAACACTTACCACCAGTATGATGACTACCATGTGCCCGTCGTAGTCCACGCATATATGCATTTTGCACATTCGAAAACCAACTAAATCGTTGATGAATAAACACATCGTGCACCAAAAAATAGGCCATCCCATAAAAGAAGATGCCGAGACCTATAAAGAACAAATAATTGATTGAGGGCTGAAAGCCAAAATAAAACAGCAAGATGCTGGGCGTGGCGAAGATAAAAAAGAAACTATCGTTCTTTTGAAACACCTGGCCTTTTGTTGGGTGATGATGATCTTCATGCAAAACCCATAGAAAACCATGCATGATGTATTTATGGGTGAACCAGGTAACACCTTCCATAAATATAAAAGTGGCTAATGTGATAAGGGTGTAGAACAGTATCATAATTTGTGTTTTTGAATGATTTCATCAACCTTTTTCCGCATAAGCATTTTGTAATCATCGGGCAGTTTACTACTTGTCAGATATTTGTTTATAAACTTAACATCCTCTTGCAGCTCATTCTGATACGATAGAAAAGAGGGCACTTCACTTTGAATCAGTACTCTTACATAGCGGGCTTCAATGTTTTTAGGATGTTGTCGTATAAACTCTTCTAATCGATCTTTCCCCTCATTAAAATATTTTAGCTTTTTTATCGGGCTAAAAGTATATTTCGCCCTTTTCATATTTGCGGCCTCTTTATAAGGAACCATATTCTCTTCAGATATATCCTTTACTGCTTCGATAAACTTGCTTAATTTTTTTTGATTGTCAATAGCATGAAACTGGTATCGCACCTCATTAATCCCGATGGCCCAAAGTGAGGAACAAATAAACATCAATAATAAAGATGCGAGATACCTCATCAAATGGCATTTAGTTTATACCGTAAATAAGATTCGACCAAAATCTCCAGCTTCAAAAAGTTGTTGATTCGTATACGTTCCTTTCTAATTCGTCGGCTATCAGCTGCCTTTAATTCTTGCAGTAAGCGCTTATAGTAACGATAAGCCAGATAAACACCTAGACGCCCCTCTATTGGAAGACGAATCACACCTTCATAAGCTTCTTCAAAATCGGCTTCAATATCCTTGATAATTTCATTTTTGGTATCATTATCTAAATACTTGTTCTTCAGATTAGGAAAGTACGAACGTCCCAGTTCCTGGGTATCATCCTTGTAATCACGCAAGAAATTCACCTTCTGGAATGCCGATCCCAATCGCATAGCCGATGGTTTTAGCTTTTCGTATTGTCCTTCATCGCCCTTAACAAAAACTTTTAAACACATCAGACCGACAACATCGGCCGAACCATAAATATAGTCGGTATACTCTTTGGCTGTTTTATATTCAGTTTTATACAAATCCATTTTCATACTGTCCATAAATGAATGAACCAAATCGTATAAACGATATTGATGCACCACTTCCTGGAAGGCATTCAGTATGGGATTCAGGCTGATTCGTCTCTTGAGTGCTTTTTCGTAATTTTCTTCAAATTCAAGTAGTAATTCTTCCTGGTTGTAGCCATCAAACGTATCTACAATCTCGTCGGCATACCGTACAAAACCATATATAGCATAAATTGCCGGACGTACGGATGGCGCTAAAAGAGTAATAGCTTTGGAGAATGAAGTACTGTAGGCACGTGTTACAAGACGGCTGCAGTTGTAACTCGACGAATCGAACAATTGTTTCATGGCGCAATGTGTTTAATGATTAAATCACTTACAATCTTACCCGAAATAATGGATGGTGGTACCCCGGGCCCTGGAACAGTCAGCTGTCCGGTAAAAAACATGTTTTTCACCTTTCTGCTTCTTAATTTAGGTCTCAATACATGCGTTTGCAGTAAAGTATTAGCTAATCCGTAAGCATTTCCTTTGTATGAATTGTACAGCGAAACGAAATCACTTACACCAAACGATTCTTTAAACAGAACATGAGACCTGACATTTTGTTTAGTCAAATGTTCTATCCGCTCAACTATAACATTAAAATACTTTTCTCTGATGGCCTCAGTATCATTAAGTCCTGGTGCTAAAGGAATGAGGAATATACCGGCTTCCTTTCCAACAGGTGCCACGGTTGGATCTGATTTGGATGGAAAACTGGCATAAAACAATGGCTCATCCGGGTACATTTTTGTATCGTAAATAGCAGACGCATGCTTATCAAAATCAACATCAAAAAACAAAGTATGGTGTTCCATTTGTTCCAATGGCTTATCAAAACCTACATAAAATAGTAAGGCAGATGGGGCAAATGTCCTCCGTTTCCAATAGTTTTCAGAGTATTGTCGATATCTGTCTGGCAATAATTGCTCAGTATGACGATAATCAGCTCCGCTCAGCAAAACATCGCACTTAAATTCTTGATTGCCTGACCGGATCTTTGTAACCATATCATGCTCAATCATTATTTCATCAACGGGAGAATGAAACTCAAAACGGACACCTAATTCCTTTGCCAATCGATACATTCCAGCTGCTACTTCATACATACCTCCTTGTGGATGCCAGGTACCCAAAACAAAATCAGCATAATTCATAAAGCTATAGAAAGATGGCGTATTGGAAGGTTTAGCACCCAGAAATAAAACCGGAAACTCCAATACCTTTTGCAACTTTGGGTGTTTAACGTAGCGGGCTACATCTTTTTTAATGGTCTTAGTAAATGCAGCCATTCGTTTGATGGTAGCAGGTGTTACAATTTCGCTTAGTTTCTCACCGGGTTTATAAACCAAATCTTTGACAGCAATATCATAGTAGTCTTTAGCCTTCAGTAAGAATTGTTCCAGATACAAACTACTTCCTGGTTCCAATGCTTCAAAAGTTCGTTTAATCACTGCCAAATCAGCATCAATCTGCAGGTAATCATCTGTACCGAAACACACTTTATAAGATGGACTTAGTCTGTTTAGTTGGTAAAACTCGTTTACCTTTCGATCGAAATCACCAAAAAACTTTTCAAAAACATCGGGCATCCAATAAAAAGTAGGTCCCATGTCGAATATAAATCCATCTCGCTTCAACTGACGAGCTCTTCCACCTGCAACATTGTTCTTTTCCAATACCAGCACGTCATATCCGGCTTGAGCCAAATAACAGCTAGCCGATAAAGAGGAAAAGCCTGCCCCTAGAATGATTATTTTCTTTTTTGCCTCCAATTGTTTAATATCATCAAATATCAATTAAACACTATCAGATGTAAAAGGTTCATAACTGTCAGGATTTTATTTCTGAATATCAGCACGCTACTAAATAGCTCCTCTAATGAGCACAGGATGTAGCATACAAAAAAAGCCATCCTGTTTAGGATGGCTTCAACATGAACAAATATGATTCTATTTTATATACTTATAACGTTTGATACTTTTTTTTGGCGTTTTCTCAAATTCTTCCGGGAACAATGTTACTTTTTGAATATTCATGTAAGCCGGCAGAATTCTATTCGTTTCAGCTTTTACCAGTTGCAGTTTCTCTTCAATTTGTGATTTGCTCAACTTTTCTGCATCGGTTGCCTCATAATCCGGATAAATTAAGGCCTCTAGTTTACCTTCATTATCTCGAACCAAACACTCTTGTACATACTCAAGCGAATTAATGGTTGCTTCAATCTCCTCTGGATAAATATTCTGCCCAGAAGGTCCTAAGAGCATATTTTTACTTCGTCCTTTGATGTAGATAAAATTCTGCTCATCAATCACACCTAAATCGCCAGTGTGCAACCATCCATCTGCATCAAATATTTCATCGGTAGCTTCCTGGTTTTTATAATATCCCAACAAGGTGTTATCGCCTTTGACAAGGATCTCTCCTACTTCGTTATAAGGATCTTTTGAATTGATCTTTATTTCCATACGATCCACTAATTCACCAGCTGAGAATTTTCTGGATTCTCTCCATGGGGCATAACTTATTAACGGACCACATTCGGTCATGCCATAGCCAATTGTAAAAGGGAAACCTATTTTGCGGAGAAATAGCTCAACATCCTTATTTAAAGCCGCTCCCCCAATAACTATTTCTCTGAATTCACCTCCAAAAACCTCCAGTAATTTCTTCTTAACTTTGTTGTATACAACTTTATTCAACCCCGGAATTTTTAACAAAGTTTTCACTTTCGTTTCTTCTAATTGAGGCTGAACACGTTTCTTAAAAATCTTCTCCAGAATCAATGGTACAGATAATATCAGGTGTGGTTTTACCTGCCTGAATGCTTCGGTTATAATTTGTGGCGAAGGAGTGCGTGTTAAGAAGGTGATATGGCATCCCATTGTGAAGGGCCATAAAAATTCAAACAAACAACCGTAAGCATGGGCCAATGGCAAAAAAGATACCACGCGTTCTTCAGGTTTTAAAATGAGATGTTCTCGCGCATATTTAATATTAGACCAGATACTTCTATGTGGTAATAACACTCCTTTTGAAAATCCAGAAGTTCCTGAAGTATAAGATAATACCATTAACTCTTCCGAAGGAATACTTGGAAAATCAAGCTGCTCAGGTTTAAAAGCTGTTCCATCACCTTTAAAGAATGGCTGTAAATCTTCAACAGCAGTCTTTAACTTACCATTGGTATTGTCAACAATTGAAGTGCATCGATTAATTGACACAATACCCATAATTCCGCGCATCTTATTTTCATCCAGTTTATCAAAGATCAAGTCACTTACAAAAAGAAGCTTGGATTCTGAATGATTCACTATGTGATGAATATCGCTCGAATTAAAATCAGGTAAAATGGGCACAATAACGGCACCGAATGAAATCGTTCCCAAATAAATAACGGCCCAACTGGTCATGTTACGGCCAATCAACGCAACCTTATCTCCTTTATTGATACCGAGTTCACGAAAGAGTTGATGCAGTCCAACAATCCGTTCGCCAACCTGATCAAATGTTATCGTATCTCCCTTATAGTCGCTAAAAGCATTTAATCTTCCGTGATTTGATAATGTCGTTTTGACAAAATCCAAATATCCGTTATTATCCATGTTGATTGTAGTATTTATTGATGAGCTATGGTTGACTTTATCCTGATTAAATAACCGACCAAATTTATCCAAAATTCCGAAACAATCTAATTATTAAACTAACTTCAACAATATCATCTAAATATGCAACTGCATAAACTCAATTTCAGCACTGCACTCAATTCATATTTACTACTCATACCTTTACCAATGTCATTAAACGGCTTTTTTTATATTTTTGCTTAAAACAAGTTTACATGAAGTGGATTATCACCAGTCTCTTTATTTTGTCATTGATCGGTTGCTCCAAACCTCAAAAAACACCTTATCTGACTTTAGATACAGGTAACCAAAAGATTGATACGGCTGAATTGTTCTTTTTGCAGGAAGACTTTCAGTTTTTTGACAGAGCTATTCTACAGGCTGAAAGTAATTCCAGTGTCTTTATAAAAGATTCCGTTCCTAATGGAGTTTACCAGCTTCGAATTGATAAAGTACCAGTTTCAACATTGTTAATCAGCAGTACGCTACCATCTGTCATCAAAGGTGATTTCAATCATTATAACCCTAAACTAACAATATCAAATAATAAGGAAACAACCGCATTATGGGCCTGCGAACAAATGGTTACCAATCTTGAAGAGGAGATTAGCAATATTGCTGCTTCAATTCCTGATTCTGTTAAAGCCGGTGATTACATTCAAACACGTGATTCAATCTTTAATCTGATTAATACTAAAATAAAAGCTAAAACAAAGGAGATCAAGCGTGTCAATAATAATTTCAGAAATTCACTATTACCACTTCTGACCATTCAGCTTAAGGCTGGTAATCATTTCATTTTTAGTCCGCACGAAGAGGCTGACCTTATCTATGAAACCAGTAATCATTTAAATACGCTTTACCCTGATTATCTACCTGTTAAAAAACTTGCTCAACAAGTTGATTCATTAATGCATTGGAACTTGTTTAATGCAATCACAAAAGAAGGCAGAACATTGCCTGGGGTAAGAATACCTAATGCCTGGGGTGAAAATATTGCCATTGACAGTATTGTGAACCAGCCGACATTATTTGTTCTTTGGCAATCAAACGATCCTTCATCAAGAGAGATAAGCAAACAGCTGATGCGCTGGAGCCGAAAGTACAGATCACAAGGTTTGCAAATATGTATGATTTCTTTCGATACTAATAGAAAGCAGTGGTTATCGACCATTAAACAAGATCGTTTAGCACTATTGCATTTATCTGATTTGAAAGGAACAGAATCCGAAGTTCTTCACCAACTGGGTCTGACATCACTTCCATATTTACTACTCGTTGATAAAAACAAGATCATCATGAAACGTACAAAGCTATTGGAAGAGCTATCAGTAAGCATGCAGCAATTAATGAAAAATTAATCCTATATTTGGGCGATTTATAAACCTTGACTGTAACGAACAAACAATTAAAGTCATCAATTGAAACGAACTATGAAGCAGATTCTTTTCATATCATTTATAATTGCTTTGGCAAGTTCATGTACTAATAAAGATAAATGTATAATATCAGGTCATATTGAAGGAGCTGAGGATAAAATGCTATATCTGCAACGCATGGATCTGAATCAAACCGTAACATTAGATTCAATCAAATTAAAGAATGGCGATTTCAAATTTAAACAAGATCGATTTGAAGAGCCCACATTCCTGTTACTTAAGCTTAGCACTAATAATTATATAACATTGTTAGCTGATTCCATTGAAACAATAATAGTTAATGCAGAAGCTAAAAACCTTGAAACCAGCTACCAGTTAAGAAATTCTATTGGTTCAGTATATATCCAGATGTTCAACAAACGAATTCGTAAACTCAATAAGGAATTGAACACACTTGTGGCAAAATATAAAGCGACTAGTGAAAAAGATATCGAGGCTCGAAAAGATTTAGAACAAGAGTACGATCAAAAACTGGAAGATCACAAAGCATTTGTTGGTGAGTTTATTATGGAATACCCACGTTCTTTTGCCGGTTATTACGCTCTTTTTCAAAGACTGGATGATAATGCAGCAATATTAGATGTTTATAATAAAAAGGATCAGGTTTACTTTTCAACATTGGCCACCAGTCTGAATTTGTATTTTCCAGAATCAGAAAGAGCTGGTCACTTATACAATTATGTATTAAGCGCTAAAGCTCAACAACAACGTCAGAAATTTGCAAATGAATTATTAGAGTCAAAAGCTGATGCAAGCGGATATGTTGACATTGAAGCACCTAATATTGATGGTGACACAATTAAACTCTCATCTCTGGAAGGGAAAACCATTGTTGTTAATTTCTGGGCTTCATGGGATGAAAAATCGATTGCATCCAACAGACATTTGAAGAAAATGTATTCTAAATACAAAAATAAAGGATTGGCTGTGTATTCTGTTTCTTTGGATAAAAGCAAGGTGCTTTGGGAAAGTGCTATTAAAAAAGAAGGATACGAATGGATTGATGTTAGTGACCTGAGATACACAGATTCATATCCTGCAAGGTTATACAATATCAGACAACTTCCTGCCAACTATATCATTAGTCCAAAAGGCGAAATAATTGGTAAAAACCTGTATGGAAATATGCTATCTGATAAGCTTAACGACATTTTATAACGAATTGTTATGACAAGCCGCATTCATCAGAATTGCGGCTTTTTAATTATCAGCACTTTAGTAAATTACATCGATTATCATACACGAAATAGATCGTTTCGACTATTTCATTTGATTGTTCAGCAATCATTTACCCATTTTATTTCGTTAGGAGATACTTGAATTTTCTAATATATTTGTCCGGTTAATTAAAAATGGCACGCAACTACTTGGAAAAGACCAAAAAAATATATTTTGCTTCAGATGTACACCTGGGAGCTCCGGGAATTAAAGATCATCGTCGGCATGAAAAGCGATTTGTTACCTGGCTTGACTCAATAAAACATGAAGCAGCTGAGATATATCTAATGGGCGACATCTTCGACTTCTGGTTTGAATACAAGCGAGTTGTTCCACGTGGTTTTACACGATTTCTTGGCAAGTTATCTGAGATTACAGATCTCGGTGTTCCTGTACACTTCTTTACAGGAAACCATGACATCTGGTTGTTTGACTACCTGGAGAATGAATGTGGGGTAAAGGTTTATCGCAAACCGATCGTCAAAGATTTTAATGGAAAAAAGCTATTTCTTGCTCACGGTGATGGATTAGGTGACTATGATCGTCATTACAACTTTCTTAAGTCAGTTTTCACAAATAAATTTGCGCAATGGTTGTTTGAGAGAATCCATCCTAATGCCGGAATTGGACTAGCCAACTTCTGGTCAGGCAAGAGTCGTGAAAAAAACAATAAAGAATATGGCAATAATTATCTTGGCGACGATAAGGAGTTCGCCGTTTTATATGCCAAAGAGTATTTAAAAAAAGAAAAGGTCGATTATTTTGTATTTGGTCACCGCCATGTGGCACGAACGGTCTGTGTGGGACCTGAAAGCCAGCTAGTATTTCTTGGCGACTGGATACAGAATTTCTCATATGGTGTTTTTGATGGAGAAACACTGGAGTTGGAGTTTATCGACAAAAACTTATAGTTTGATATTAGAAAAACAATTAAAATGAATTCAAAGGCTGAGATTTATGCGGTAGCCACTGGTACAGGAAGCTATATACCTCCTATGGTTAAAGCCAA
>NZ_CEXQWX010000067.1:0-30840 GCF_982718395.1 Carboxylicivirga sp. | reverse complement strand
TCAGTCATATAATAAATAAGCGGAACAATAATGAGCGTTAACACGGTTGAGGCGATAGTGCCACCCATTAAGGAGATTGCTAATCCCTGGAAAATAGGATCAAACAGTATCACCACAGCTCCAATCACAACAGTTCCGGCTGTTAACAGGATAGGTGTTGTACGTACAGCACCAGCTTCAATCACCGCTTCACGCAAAGCCACGCCTTCGTTGAGTCGGATATTGACAAAGTCGATCAGTAGTATGGAGTTCCGCACCATAATGCCTGCCAGGGCTATCATACCAATCATTGATGTAGCTGTAAAGAAGGCATTGAGCATTAAGTGTCCTAATACAATCCCCACCAATGAAAGCGGAATGGCCACCATCATAACGAACGGTACTTTCAGGTTCTGGAACCATCCTACTATCAGCATATAAATGATCACCAACACCACTGCAAAAGCGGTTCCCAGATCACGGAATACTTCGTAGGTAATCTGCCACTCACCATCCCACTTTAGTCCGAAGTTATTTTCCACAAATGGTTGTCCATTGTAAAACTCTTCTATGTTGTATCCGGCAGGTAATTCAATCTCGTCCATTCGTTTGCTCATATCTAATATGGCATATACAGGACTTTCTAATTTACCCGCCACATCGGCAGTGACATATACCACCTGCTTCTGATTCTTACGGTAAATACTCTTTTCTTTTACCTCTTCGCGAATGTTTACCAAGTCACCAATCACCACCATGTCGCCACGCTGCGATTTCAAACTAATCTTTTTCAAATCATCCAGGTTGGTTCGATTGCTCTCATCCAAACGTAGCTTAATCCCCACCTGTTGGTGATCGTTTTCGGCATATAACTGTGATACACTGGCTCCACGCAAAGCCATATTCACTGCCTGAATAATCTGTTGAGGAGCAATACCAGCCAGCATAGCCTTCTCCTTATCCACGTCAAACGTATATTCCATCTGGTCATCTTCCATCATCCAGTCTACATCAACCACACTCTCGGTGTCGGTAAATAAATCTTTTACCTGGCTGGCCACATGACGTTGTGCTTCGTAATCGGGACCATAAACCTCAGCAACTAGGGTGGACATCACCGGTGGTCCCGGCGGTACTTCAACCACTTTTACATTAGCATTGAACTGTTGACCAATTTCCTGCAAGCCAGGACGAAGTTCTTTGGCAATATCATGTGACTGCAAATCACGCTCTTTCTTCGACACAAGGTTAACCTGAATATCAGCTACATTGGAACCACGACGTAAATCGTAATGTCGCACCAGACCATTGAAGTTAATAGGTGCAGATGCCCCAACATAGGTTTGATAGTTGGTTACCAGCTCATGATTACGCAGATAGGCTGCCAACTCCTTAGTTACATTAGCTGTTTCTTCCAAGGTGGTTCCTTCAGGGATATCAATCACCACCTGGAACTCATTTTTATTATCAAAAGGAAGAATCTTAACCGTCACCACTTTAAACAGGAACAAGCTGGCCGAACCAAATAGTAAAACCGTTACGCCAATGATGAAAACCCAACGCTTGGTCGAATTCTCGATCATGGGGCGCATGGTTTTATTGTACAACCTATAGATTAAAGTCTTCTCTAATGAATAATCCTTTTCTTTCTCATCTCCATCATCGTGCTTCAGCAATCGATAAGCCAACCAGGGCGTTATCATTAAAGCCACCAATAAAGAGAAGATCATCGCGATGGATGCACCAATAGGCATCGGGCTCATGTAAGGCCCCATCATACCCGACACAAACACCATCGGGATAACCGCAGCAATCACCGTAAAAGTGGCCAATATGGTTGGGTTACCAACTTCGTCGATGGAACGCAGTGCCGCCTGCCAGAAAGGTAATTGCTTCATCTTAAAGTGACGGTGCATATTTTCCGCTATAATAATAGAATCATCCACCACAATACCCGTTACAAACACCAATGCAAATAATGTGATGCGGTTAAGGGTGTAATCCAGGAAGTAATAGCTAAACATCGTTAAGGCAAAGGTGATAGGTACCGATATAAATACAACCAATCCTCCGCGCCAGCCCATGGCCAGCATCACCACAAATGTCACCGCAATAATTGCACCCAATAAGTGCATCAGTAACTCTCCCACCTTATCCGATGCCGTCTCTCCATAATTACGTGTTACCTCCACCTGTATGTCAGCTGGTAAAAGTTCCTCCCGCAATACCTCAATCTTTTCAGATATTTGATCGGCCAATCGCATGGCATCCGCACCTCGACGTTTGGCAATTGAGATGGTCACAGCAGGGTATTCTCCCATAAATGTTTCCTTACTTTCACTTGCCTGTCCATAACCAAAGGCCACATAAGAGCTTGGCAACTCCGGCCCATCTTCTACATGGGCTACCTGATGAAGATATACCGGTGAATTCTGATGTATTCCAATAACCAGATTAGCTACTTCTTCAGCATTCTCGAAAAACTGACCTGTCCGAACAGCATATTCGGTGTTGGAACTATTAAAGCTACCTGCTGATACCTGCTGATTGGCTGCCTGTAATTGTTGCGTAATCAGTAAGGGATCAACTTTAAAAGCGGCCATTTTATCACGATCCAGCACGACCTGAATTTCACGATTTCGTCCGCCAATCACTTTTGTTTCTGATACATCAGTTATCTTCTCAATCTCAGATGTCAGCTCCTGGGCTACCCGCTTTAATTGATAGTCATCGTAATTCTCACTCCACAATGTCAATCCCATTACAGGCACATCATCGATGGAGCGGGTTTTTACCAATGGCATCGTCACTCCGGCCGGCATCTGATCCATGTTTTTCATCATCTCGTTATAGAGTTTTACGAGACTGCGCTCAACATCTTCACCTACATAGAACTGAACGATTAACATGGCTTGTTCCGATAAGGATTGTGAATAAACGTACTCGACCCCTTTAATATTGGAAACAATCTTCTCAATGGGTGTTACGACTTTCGACTCTATTTCTTTCGGACTGGCACCCGGATAACCAATAAAGATATCGGCAATTGGAACATCAATCTGTGGCTCTTCTTCACGTGGTGTGAGGTACGAACTGTAAACACCAATGATCATGAAAGCGACCATCAATAAAGGTGTCAGTTTTGATTTTATAAACATCCGGGCTAATGTCCCGGCAAATCCAGTTTTCATAATTCTAACATTTAGGATTGGAACATTAGTTTAATTGCAATTGAGCGCCATCGTGCAGGCGTCCTTCAACCGAAACAATCAGCTTGCTTCCTTCGCTCAAACCGGAAAGCACCTCGGTTTTATCACCATAACTTTTACCTAAACGCACCCAACGTAACAGGGCCTGGTTAGCCTGACTAACAGTCCAGATACCTTTTAACTGTCCACGTTCAACAAGCAATTCACTCGGAATCAAAAGTTTCTGCTCTTCTCCTTTCAGGTGGTTCACATGGGCAAAAACACCACTACGAACAGCACCTTTTTGCTGATCATTTGGATATAAAGTGATACGCGCATTAAATTGCGAACCGGAGAAACGGCTCGAAGGGCTGATGTGTGCAATCTCTCCTTGAATAGCTTCAGCACAGGCATCAATTAATACCTCAACCTTATCTCCCTTTTCTACTTTATGTATCTCCGACTCGGGAATTTTGGCAATTACTTCGAATAAGCCGGGTGCTTCAACTGCTAATAACGGCATGCCGGGATTTGCCATGTCACCTGCATCAACAAACTTTTGGGTTATAACTCCATCATACGGTGCGCGAATATCAGCATATGATAACATTTCCAATACCTCATCTTTTGCCTTTTGAGCAGCTTCCAATTGTGCTTTTGTCATCTCAAGATGAACTGTGATATCATCCAACTCTTTTTGTGTTGCACTATTGCTGCTGTGCAGTGTTTGAATGCGTTTAAAATCATCCCTGGCATGTTTATATGCAGCTTTGGCCTGAATAACGTTAGCTTCCACCTGCTTTTGTTTGGCCTGGATGTCATTGCTACGTATCGCAACCAACAACTGTCCTTTTTTCACCGCATCACCTTCGTTGACATATACATTGCGTATTTGTCCCATGATGCGCGTGCTCAAGGTCGATTGATTGACAGATGACACTGTACCGGTATAATGAAATTTCTTTGGAACAGTGGATAATTGTACCTTTTCTACTTTAGCGTTTATCGCTACTTTTCCCTTAGTATCACTTTCACCTTTTCCACCACAGGCCTGCATTGTCAAGGCAACGATTGTGGTAGCTATCATTAAGTTTAAAGCTTTCATTTTATTCTATTTTTTGTTTTTTCGAATGTTGATTTGAGTTATTGCTGGCTGGTTTCCGATGCCAGCATCTCGTATTTAAATACTGCCACATTGTAGTTGTATATGGCATTTAGTTTTTTCAGTAAGCTTTCTTCAGCTTTGGTTTCGGCCATTAACAAATCCGATGTACTTTCCATTCCCTGGTTGTAACGATTCGTTCGTATTCGCAAAGACTCTTTAGCTTCCTCAGCAGCCAGATTATAAGTCACCATTTGACTTTCTGCCACTGCAATGGCTCGTGTAGCTTTTGACAGTTCTATATTCTCTTTTTCGACATAATCTTCATACGACACAACCGCCTTGTTATAATTGGCTTTCGATTGATTGTATTTACCAATATTTCGCCCGCCATTGAAGATTTTCCATTGCAATTTGATGCCCACCATATAGCTATTGGTACCAAATCCACCAAAATCAGCATCGTAAAGATTATAAGCTCCAAAAGCATTTACTCGTGGAGCAAATTTCATTAAGTCGCTTTTCGACATTTTTTTATGTGCCTCCAACCCATATTGCATAGCCATTACATCAGATCGATTAAAAATAGACGTGGCGCTATTGAAGGAAAAAGATACCTGTGTAATCGAATCTGTTACCTGCAAAGGCTGGCTGATTTCCCGTCCCATTAAAAAGTTCAATGTCTCTTTAACACCTTTCACCTGGTTCTCGGCCTCTTGCACCATAGCTATCTGTTCGTATCTGCGAACTTTAATTGCCATCACATCAGCCTCTTTCATATAGCCTTGTTCCAGATTATCCTTAGCCATTTTAAGATATGAATCTGTTGTTTCCTGTGCTTTTTTCATGACATTAACCCGATCCTGCGCCAGTTGCAGAGCATAATAAGTTTGCTTTACAAGAAAATTGACATACTCACGGGTATATTCCGTTTTCTGCTCAGTTGCTTTTAATTGATTAGCAGCCGCACTTTTACCCATCCAGGCATCAATATTTATCAGTGGCTGCTCAACCATTACCTGTGTTGCAAAATGATTGGTTCGACCAGGTGAATTGATAACTGCCGGATCAAAATCGGCCATTGTCACACCCTGTTGTTGAAGTTTAAATCCGAATGCATAAAGCGGATCATTGGATGTGCTATAACCACTTGACAATTCAACAGCCGGCAAAAATGCTGCATTTGCCATCATATTACCTGCTTTGGCCGCCTCCACTTCTGCCAGACCTTTTAATATCTCACGATTGTTTTCAGAGGCCAGTTGTAAAGCCTCTTCTAATGAAAATGCATTGCCTCCAATATCTTTTTGGGCATATGCATAGTAGCCTGTTGCTAACAGACAGACCACCACTACTCTTTTAAGAAAATTCTTGTTCATATGTTTTGTTTGTTTTTTCAGCACTTATTTAAATATGTCGATACAAACATATATCTATTTTTCTACATATGCAACATTCTAGATGTGTAGATGTTTAATTATTCGTGTAACATGTTGATTTACTGACAAAACAAACTTTAACTTCAGATAGTAAGAATTGGGATTAATGAACAATGGCTTGCTATTCAAGGTCAATATCATTGTCACTTTAGTAATATCATTAGGGAAAACCGCTGATTATTTCATTCTGCTTATATCACTGAGATGTTTCTATTTAAAGGAAATGGTTAACAATCCCCCAAAGATTATAATATTGAAATAGCCTATTATTCCCCCCCTTCGCCAAGGGAGAAATCCATATCAATTTGGCTTTCAGGTTAAGATTTATTGTTCGATCAGCTTTATCAAATGGTTGTTCTGTCTGTATTACAGAGATCAGTTTAGACGAAAACAGTCTTTATACTGTCAAAACAAGGTTTCAAATTGCAAGAGCCAGTCAGACAGCGAAGCCAGCTTAAGAGTGAATAAAACGATTCGCGAATACTTCTTTTGACACCTCTTCTGTGATCCGTGTTCCAACATCTAATAAGCAAGTACTATTTTCACTATCTTTGCAACCTTATAAACTTGAATATGATAGGTAAATACAATACACTCAAAGTAGTAAAAGAAGTTGATTTTGGTGTTTATTTGGATGGCGGTGACCTGGGCGAAATATTATTACCCATACGATACGTTCCGCCCGGATTAAAACCTGAGGACGAAATTGAAGTATTTATCTATCTGGATTCGGAAGATCGGGTTATTGCAACCACAGAAGAGCCATACGCCACTGTAGGAGAATTTGCTTACCTCGAAGTGGTTTCTGTTAATAAAACGGGAGCTTTTGTAGATTGGGGACTCATGAAAGATTTGCTTGTGCCCTACCGGGAACAGGCGGAGCGCATGAAAGAAGGTAAAAAGTATGTGATTTACGTTTACCTAGACGACGAAAGTAAAAGGATCGTTGCTACTTCTAAACTGAATTCAGTACTTGACAACTTAATGCCTGATTACGAAGAAGGTCAGGAAGTGGATTTAATGGTTATTGCACATACTGACCTGGGCTATAAAGTAGCTGTCAACAATCTGCATTCCGGAATGCTATACCATAATGAGCTATTCAAACCAATTAAAGTTGGTGATAAATGTACCGGTTATATTAAAAAAGTCAGGGAAGATGATAAGCTGGACATTTCATTGGAAAAACCAGGTTATGAAAAAATTGACGGACTCGCTGGTGAAATTCTGCAAAAATTACGATCCAAAGGCGGTCAAATGGATGTATCTGATAAGAGTCCGGCCGAGTTAATTTATAAGCTGTTTGGCACAAGCAAGAAGAATTTTAAAAAAGCCATTGGCACCTTATATAAGCAACGATTAATCAGTATTGATAAAGAAAAAATTAAGTTGCTCTAGTTTAATATTCAGGTTAAACCCCAAAACCAACAAATAGTTAAAAAGTTTCAAAATTCCCTAAAACCTAAAATGTACTTTACATGTTGGTAAAGTGTTTGTAATTCCAGTATCTTATATTGATTAAGAAGCTTATAAAAGTATAAACACGGAGAAATGAGGGAATTTTTATTATTAGCTATAGGTCTGTTTGGCTGCATTGGAATTAATGCGCAAGACAAAAACTTAAATATTGAAGATTTTTCATTGGATGATCATCCCTTTTATAATGAAGATCAAGCAGAAAAGTCAAAACATGTATTCAACTCGTTAGGTGTTCAATTTTTCAATACTGTGGGTCATTCTGATATTGAAGCAAGCTTCTGGGCTTCTGTCAGTAGAAATTCGAAGCACAATGTCAATTTAAGATTTAGTCACGACCGTTTTGAAGGTGAATATTTTAGCATCGGACTTGGCTATGGATACGAAATATACAAGGATGATCATTTATTCTTACCTTATTTCACCTATAATCAGGATATTGAAACATGGAACAATCAGGCCATAGCAAAAGGTTTATATTATTCCTATGGTGGAAGGTTTGATTTTGCAATTGGAACAACGACCAATTTTAATATTCATGGTTATGCCAATAACTCATTATGGGTGGATGCTTATTACAACATTAAAGCTTTTGGCGGAATGCAAATCGGTTTTGAATATTCTGTAATGAGTGATACCGGTGATTCTTACTACGGCATTATTCTGCAGAAAACCCTCTGGAATAGAGACAATTAATACAGATAGTATTATTACATCAAAAACACTGGTTCACCCTTTGAATCCAGTGTTTTTGATTTTATTAATTAGTTTATCAGACTAGGCAAACTGAAACCAGTCAGACTTCATTTGATAATCTTCGATAACCTTCACATTATTACGACCAGAGAATGACGATAATAACTGGCGCGTTTCATGCTTCAGATGCTCAATTGCCCCATCTATCAGACCCGGTGAATAATCTGAATTACCTAAATTTACGATCATATTCATTGAAATAGCTCGACTAAGGATCTGACCGAATTCAACAAGTTTCCTTTGAGAAATAGAATAATCAAGTTTAAAATCAAACATGCCTGAAAGTAACTGCGATGCTCCAGCTGTCAGGTCAAATGATTTCATAAAATCACTCACATTAGCTTGCTTAGCTTTTTTCATCAGTTTAATTACACCTTCGGCAATTTGCGAATACAGCATGTCGTTTGAGCCCTCAAAAATCTGAAATGGTCGACTATCAACTGTTGAGCGACCTGCAATATGGTTAAGCTTATACCCCTTAGCTCCTACCAATTGTAATAATGACTGGGATGCAGACTGCATCATATCTGTAGCCAGGCTTTTAACAACATTAGCTTCAATACCCATCATTGACAAATCATTCTTTAAGCCTGCTTTTTTACAACTATTTACACAGTAAGCCGAGACGGTAGTAAAGTAAGCTTGCATTTGGCTTATTCGCTGTTGTACCTGGTCATATGACAGCAAACTTTTCCCACTGACAAATCGCTGCTGACAGTGTTGAATGGCTTCGTCCATCATTCGCTGTATAAAGCCTATAGCCATACCCGGGAAAGACATTCGACTACGGTGTAACAAATCAAGCATTAATTTAACTCCTGATTTTTCAGGCACTAATTTCTGAACAGCAGGAATCTGAACATCAATTTTGTTACGTCCGTATGGTATCTGATACAATCCAAGGTTATTGAAAAACTCTTCCACTTCGATTCCCTGGTTAGGTTGTGTTACATCACAAATAAAGAAATCCAAATCACGTGATAACTGCCCTTTCCCCATTTCATGTCGTCCCGTTAATAACCAATAATCGGCCCATCCGGTTAATCCGGCCCAATGCTTTGTTCCTTTCAAATAAGCCAAATTACCATTTTGAGTATATGATGTTTGCATATTCAAAGCATCACTTCCAAAATCGGGTTCTGTAATCATCAACCCGCCCATGTTTTGTTGTTCAATAAAACGCTTTAAAACCTTTCCCTTTGCTTCTGGTTGACCGGCTTTAATCACAGGTTGAAGAAATAAGGCCATATTAATGCCAAAGGTCAACGACAAAGCGAGTGATTCATAAGAAGCCGCTCCCATTAAAGCTATGCTTTCCTTTACGTCGCCACCAAGCCCGCCATGTTCTGTTGGAATAATAGCTGAAAATGGATTAACTGACATTATTTCCCGCATCACAAAAGGTGGCATTCCCCTATTTATAGCTAATTGGTTAATATCACTGCGTTCATGATAAACGCTTTTCATTTTCTCTTTTAAACCATTAATTAAGTTTGAGAATTGACTTGCCAGACCATTATCCTCAACTGCTCTAATTTCTTTTGTTAACATCCGTGTTATTTTATGGAAGTCTGACGATGATTTTTGGAATAATAATGAGCCACACACACATTTCAACCGAGATACACCAATTCGCAACTTTCCTGATTAAGCATTATAAACAACGAAAGTATTCATTAGTTTCATATTTCAATAGATTTTAGGATGTTTTTATCCTTATTAATGGTAATTAATTCAAATTCCAGCTTTTTTTTAAATAAAAAAGGAAAGAGCCGTTCGGTATTCTGAATAATAGAGTCATTAATCCTCGTTTTTTATCAACTCGTCAAAATTGAAGTTCATTGTTAATTACTTCTTCACGTTAACAGTAACCCTATAGTACCATAATCGTAACTGAAATCGGAATCTAATTTACAAATCGCACATATTTAAAGTCTACAAATTGAAGTTACTCATGTCAATGAAAAAGAATTTATGTGGTATCCTCTTGCTGTTTATGCTGGCCATAAGCATCCAGGCACAGCAACAAGCCAACCACCCGAAGAAAATGTACCGTAATGAGAATGGTCGATTGTTTGCCAACAAACATCAGCCAATGTATTTAATGCTTTCCACAAGTCCCGGAACAAATGGCGATACACAAGCACTTGAAAGTGAAAGTGCTCCCAAATATGCCAACCCGTTTTACTTTGATTCAGAGGGACTCAATACCATCCGCACCCCTTCACAAGTTGATCCTGATACAAAACAATTGGTGCATCCTGTTGCTGATGTTGTCTTTGAAGTGTATGCCGATGGAATAGCGCCAAGTACCAAGTGTACTTTTAAAAATGCTCAGAAGTATATAAAAAACGATAGCCTGTTTTTTGGTGCCGGCCTTCAAATTACCCTTACAGCAAGTGATAAAACATCAGGTGTAGAAAACACGTATTACAGCATTAATGGTGAACCTTTTAAAGTGGTGAATGGTGAAATCAACATTACTGAAGAGAAAGCCTATTCGATAAAATATTATAGTGTTGACCATGTTGGCAATGTAGAAGCTATTGAAGAAAAACTATTCACGGTTGATAAGACGGCCCCTGCTGTCAGCTGGAAATTAGTCGGTGATGTTTCTGGTGATGTTGTTTCGGCCCGATCAAAAATACAACTATTGGCCGTTGATAAATCAACGGGTGTTAAACACATCAAATACCAATTAAACGATGAACCTGTAAAAACCTATTATAAGCCCATTGATCTGAGCATGATTGAAGATGGTAATCATGATTTTAAGTTCTGGGCCAGCGATAAAGTTGGTAACCGTTCAGACGGTAGCAGTCACACCGAAGATATTGCGGGAGGCGACATGACGACCTTCTCTTTTGTAATTGACTATGATCCACCTGAAGCTACTGCCACTATCACGACCGACCAATATCAAGGAGATTACTTATATGTATCTGAAAGAAGCCGTTGCTTGCTTGATGCCAAGGATAATAATTTGGTTGTTGACAGAACAATGTATGGTACAAACAGAGTGGAAATTGACAAAAAATACACTGAACCGTTTGCTTTTGACTCTAATAAAGGTTTGCAATCGATCTATTTTCACTCTTATGACATGGTAGAAAACAAGTCAAAAGATAACAAGTTGACAGTTTTTATGGATACCGAAGCTCCTACAACTGGCATTGATTATAGAGGACCGCAGTTTTTTAACCGCGATACCTTATTCATCAGCAAATCAACTGAAATTAAGTTATTCTCAGAGGACAATGCTTCAGGTGTTCAAAAAACCGTTTCACAAATCAATAATGGCGACGAGCAAGAGGCTTTGAGTTTTAAATTGCCAGAAGACGGTTTTCACGAAATTAACTTCTTCTCAATGGATAACGTTAATAATAAGGAAGTCTCTAAAACAAGCCAGGTGTACGTCGATAACATTGGACCTGATGTATTTATCAATTTTAGTATTAAACCTACTCGACAGGAATCAATTGATGGAAATAAGGTCAATGTTTATCCTCCTTTTGTGAAGTTATACATTGGAGCAACCGATAAACACTGCGGAACAAAAAGCATCTATTATAGTATAGATGGTGGAGCAAAAAAGAACTATAATGGGAATGGTTCGCCTTCGAATATGGAACTTTTCAAAGAAGAGAAGGTTTACAGTGTTGAAGTTGAAGCTACTGATAAACTTGGTAACAACCAGCTTGAAACATTAAAGTTTAAGGTTTCGAAAAATTAAAGCATAGACTGGATTACGATAGGTGGCAGGGGGGTGATCCTCCTGCCATTTTTTTGAGTTGAATGGAAAATTTAAGGATCGTATCTTTATTTACGTCATAAAATTAAAGATGCGATCCTTAACAACCTTTTTAAAAAAAGCCTGACTAACAGAGTTAATCAGGCTATATATTTAAGCTTAATTATCTTAAAAATACAAATCGCGTTCGCCTTCTTTAATTTTGCCTAAACGTTTGATCAGTTTAGATTTGAATCGCTCGTCTTCATAATCCTTTAAGCTATCCTCAATCAACTGATAGCCTTTTTCCTTTGTTTTTGGCGGTGCATAATCTTCAAGGTATTCTGCCAATGTAAGAATTGCATTAGGCTGACAAAAGCGTTTAATAAACCCAGGTACCGAAAACTCCATAAAATGCTCGCCGGTACGATTTAATCGATAACAGGCCGTACAGAATGAAGGAATATAGCCATCCTCAACCAATTCTTCCATCACTTCATTTAGTGAGCGATCATCGCATATTTCAAACTGCTCGTGATCCAGATCTTGCTGCTCTTTATGGCTGGTATAACCTTTCATCTCAATATTGGTTCCACCATCAATCTGAGAAACACCATATTGCAGTATCTCATCACGAATATACCCTGGTTCGCGCGCCGTCAGTATTAATCCTGTATATGGTACCGCCAGGCGCAGAATAGCAACCAATTTGGTAAAATCAGCATCGCTCACCTCGTATTGTTTATCCACTTCAAAACCAGAAGCAGACTGTATACGCGGAAATGAGATTGTATGAGGCCCAACATTATAGACTGCTTCGAAATGGTTAACATGACGCAACAAACCAAGCACTTCAAAACGCCAGTCGTATAGTCCAAACAAAGCGCCAATACCCACATCGTCAATTCCTGCCTCCTGTGCTCTGTCCAGTCCAGCCAAACGCCATTCAAAATGCTTTTTAGTTCCCTTCAGGTGAACCTTTTCGTAGGTAGGTTTATGATATGTTTCCTGAAAAATCTGGTAAGTACCAATTCCAGCTTCTTTTACAATTTTATAACCGTCAATATCCAGTGGAGCAGCATTGATATTCACTCTTCGAATTTCACCATTCTCGTGTTTAACTCCGTAAACAATTTTAACCGTATCAGCTATAAATTGAGCATCATAACGCGGATGTTCACCATATACCAAAATTAGGCGCTTATGCCCTGTATCTTCCAAAGCGACCACCTGATCAATGATATCCTGCTTACCTAAAGTCAGACGTTCCTGTTTTTTATTTGTCGAGCGAAAACCACAATAAGCACAATCATTGATACACAAATTACCAATGTAAAGCGGTGCAAACAACACAATACGTCTACCGTATACCTGCTCCTTCAATTGTTTAGCAGCCTCTTTTATGCGTTCAATCATCTCAGGCTCGTTGGCATTAACCAAAATCGCCGTTTCTTCAAGACTTAAACGATTCTTCTGTAGCGACTTGGCAATAACTTCATTGACCTGATCCATGCTTGGATTCTGATGAGCATCTATAATTGCATGTATCTCATCTGTATCAATGAAGTTTTCCATTGGCTTATCAGCCAACTTATATTTCTGAGGATTATAAATTATCGACATTTGATCTTCTTTTACCTGATGTCCCTTGCTTGACTTCGACGGTTCAAAATTAGGGGTTTTAAGCTGATTTAAGCAATAAACTACCAGAATTATTATCTGTTAAAAAACAGCATTTCATCAAAGGAATAACGATTTTATTCGTTTACCTGTTATTATCTATCAAATTGAAAATTTCATTGCCTAACTTTCTCCACCAGTGAAGCATTTAAGCAAATTATCTTTCAGTATATAAAACAAAACCGCCTCAATGCATGAGGCGGTTCCATTTCTAAAATATGTATTTTACTTATACTCTTCTAAAATACCTTTTACATCTTCAGCTGCTACGCGACCATAAACTTTTTCGCCAACAGTAACAACTGGTGCTAAACCACAAGCTCCAACGCAACGCAAACAGCTGATTGAGAATTTACCATCTTCAGTAGTTTCTCCAACTTTTACATCTAAGTGACGCTTAAACTCATCCAACACTTTCTCTGCTCCACGCACATAACAAGCTGTACCCATACAAATTGAAATCGGATGCTCTCCCTTAGGAATCATTGAGAAGAAAGAGTAGAATGTTACTACACCATAAACGTGTGCAACAGAAACATTCATTTCGCTTGCCACCAACTCCTGAACTTCAGCAGGCAGATAGCCAAATAATTCCTGAGCTGCATGAAGGGCATTAATCAATTCGCCTCCCTCATTACCAAGCTCTTTACATCTTCCTTTTAATTCTTCCACCTTAGCGGCGGGTAATTTTATATTTGCCATTTTTCTTTTTTTTAGTAGTCAGATATGAGTAGTGAGTAATGAGACAGAGTCAATCTCACTACTCTGTACTTTGTACTGTGCACTACGATTAGATTTCAACCTTCTTTTTCTTATCGTAATAGTGCGTATGAAGCAATTCGTGTGACTTATGTCCACAAGGTTCTCCTAAGAACTCAGAGTATAACTTCTGAATAAATGGATTCTCATGTGACTTACGAAGAATTTTGCCTTTATCTTCTTCATAAATCGCTTTCTGACGCTTTTTCAAGACAGAAACATCTCCATGGTGATATGGCTGACCACCACCACCGATACATCCACCAGGACATGCCATAATTTCAATAGCATGGAACTGTGATTTACCAGCTCTGATATCTTCTAATAATGTACGAGCGTTTCCTAGTCCGTGAGCAATACCAATGTTGATAGGAAGACCATCAAAATCGATTGTTGCAGAACGAATTCCATCGAAACCACGTAACTCTTCAAAATCTACTTTTGGTAGAGGCTTCTTCGTATGAACCTCGTAAGCTGTGCGAACAGCTGCTTCGATTACACCACCTGTAGTACCAAAGATAACTGCAGCACCAGTTGATTCTCCTAGTGGCTGGTCAAAATCATCTTCTTCTAAAGCTTCGAAGTTCAAGTTGGCATTACGGATCATCTGTGCTAACTCACGAGTTGAGATTGACAAATTAACATCAGGATCACCGTCTACCTTAAACTCATCACGGGCACATTCGTATTTCTTAGCCAAACAAGGCATTACTGATACAACAACTACATCTTCACGTTTCTGCTTTAATTGGTCAGCAAAATAAGTTTTTGCAATAGCACCAAACATTTGCTGAGGTGACTTAGCGGTTGATGGAATATCAAGCATATCAGGGAAATGGTGCTCGAAGAAATTCACCCATCCAGGACAACAAGATGTTAAGATAGGTAACTTCACATCTTTATCACCAGCTAAATGTTTACCTAAACGACCAAGCAACTCAGTTCCTTCCTCCATAATGGTCAAGTCGGCAGCAAAATCTGTATCAAATACATGATCGAAACCTAATTTGCGCAATGCAGAAACCATTTTACCGGTAACCAAAGTTCCAGGATCCATTCCAAACTCCTCACCTAATGCTGCACGAACAGCAGGAGCAGTCTGAACAATTACTGTTTTCTTAGGATCAACAATGGCATCCATTACCTTAGCTGAGCTATCACGCTCGGTTAAAGCACCTGTTGGACAAACAGCCACACACTGACCACAGAAGGTACAAGCTGAATGATCAAGGTCCATTTCGAATGCAGGCGCTACAACTGACTCGAAACCACGGTTTACAGCGGAAAGTACCCCAACCGTTTGTACGTCATTACAAGCAGTTTCGCATCGACGACACATGATACACTTCTCCATTTCGCGAACGATAGCCGGTGACTCATCACTTTTGTATGAGTTTTTCTCTCCCTGGTAGCGTACTTCGCGAATACCTAAGTTCTGAGCCATTGTCTGTAATTCACAATCACCAGACTTAGCACAAACCAAACACTCAAATGGGTGATCAGATAAGATCAACTCCATTACTGTACGACGTGCATTAACCACACGTACAGAGTGTGTTTGAATGTCCATCCCTTCTGTACATTCAGTTTTACAAGCCGGTGCTAAGTTGCGACGGCCTTCAACTTCAACCACGCAAACACGACATCCGCCTGGCTTATTCTCAATATTCATATCGTGCAGCTTCATATGACACAAGGTAGGAATATCCACCCCGATGTTTTTGGCTGCCTCTAAGATGGTAGTGCCTTTCTCAACAACTACCTTTTTATTATCTATGCTTAATTGAACGATTTCCATTCTTCTATCTTTTACTGTTCAAAAATTAGCCTGGTTACTGAATGCTGATTGCACCAAACTTACATTTTTCATAACAAGCACCACACTTGATACAAGTCTCCTGACTGATTAAATGAGGCTCTTTCTTATCACCGGTAATCGCATCAACCGGACATACGCGAGAACATAATGTACATCCAATACACTTATCTTCACTGATAATGTATTGCATTAATGACTTACACTGACCAGCCGGACATTTACCCTCGTGAACGTGTGCTTCATATTCATCAGCAAAGTTCTCCATTGTTGAAAGAACAGGGTTAGGTGATGTTTGACCTAATCCACAAAGTGAAGTATCCTTAATTACATTACTTAGGTTGCGCAATAAAGTAAGATCTTCTTCTGTTCCTTTTCCTTCGGTTAATTTATCAAGCATTTCGTATAAACGCTTGTTACCAATACGACATGGAGCACATTTACCACATGATTCTTCAACTGTAAAATCTAAATAGAATTTAGCTACAGAAACCATACAATCGTCCTCATCCATTACGATCATACCACCTGACCCCATCATTGAGCCACAAGCTAATAAGTTATCGTAATCGATTGGAATATCTAAATGCTTTTCAGTTAAGCAACCACCTGATGGTCCACCTGTCTGAACAGCCTTAAATTTCTTACCATCTTTGATACCACCACCAATGTCGAAGATTACTTCGCGAAGTGTGGTACCCATAGGCACTTCAATTAAACCAACGTTATTTACTTTACCTGCTAAAGCAAACACCTTGGTACCTTTACTCTTCTCAGTACCAATACTGCTAAACCACTCAGCACCTTCTAACAAGATAACCGGAATGTTAGCGTACGTTTCAACGTTGTTTACGTTGGTAGGCATTCCTTTATATCCACTCTCTGATGGGAACGGAGGCTTCACAGTTGGCTCTCCTCGCAGACCTTCCATAGAGTGAATCAATGATGTTTCCTCACCACAAACGAATGCACCAGCACCGTAGCGTAACTCAACATCAAAACTAAATCCAGTGCCGAAAATATCGTCACCTAACAATCCGTACTCACGAGCTTGATCAATAGCTATTTTCAAACGCGAAATTGCTAATGGATACTCTGCACGGATGTAAATCAATCCTTTTGATGCACCTGTACAGTACCCATTGATAGCCATAGCTTCCAATACTGCATGAGGATCACCTTCAAGGATTGAACGGTCCATAAATGCACCCGGGTCACCCTCATCAGCATTACAAACCACATATTTCTGCTCAGCTTCCACTTTGCGCGTGATGTCCCACTTTAAACCAGTTGGGAAACCACCACCTCCGCGACCGCGAAGACCTGAGTCAATAATCACTTTAATCGCTTCTTCAGGTGTCATTTCTGTTAATGCTTTACCTAAAGCAGCATATCCGTCACGAGCAATATACTCGTCAATATTTTCAGGGTTGATAAAACCACAGTTACGCAATGCAATACGAATCTGCTTTTTGTAGAAGCCCATATCTTTCGATTCTGACACACGCTCTTGCGTTTCAGGATCTGTATACAACAAACGCTCTACTTTACGACCTTTTACCAAGTGCTCTGCAATAATTTCCGGAGCATCTTCAGGAGTTACCTGTACGTAAAAAGTATTGTCAGGTACCATTTTTACAACAGGACCTTTTTCACAAAAACCGAAACATCCGGTTCTTACCACTTGTACTTCGTTCTCAAGGCTGTTTTCCTCTAAAACTTTACCAAGATTCTGTACAATTTCTTCACCTTGCGAGGCACGGCAACCAGTTCCGCCGCAAACAAGGATATGATTTTTATATTTAGCCATAGCGCAAAAAACTATTCGTTTTTATTCTCTTTTACTGTTTCGTAATTCACCGGGATGATACCATCCACCAACTCTCCTCTGATAACATACTTTTCAATGATTTCATTGGCCTTTTTATTATCCACATGACCAAAAACCACTGGTTCATTACCTGGTAGAGTTACTTCAATGGTAGGTTCTGCGTGGCAGTATCCCATACATCCGGTTTGAGTAACTATGGCATCAATTGCCTGACGATCCATTTCTTCAATCATATGGTTCATCACTTCTTTTGCACCTGAGGCAATACCACAGGTAGCCATCGACACTTTTACCTGAACCATTTTTTCAGGATTGTCGCTTTTCTCACGCAAACTAACTTTAGTCTGCAATTCTTCGCGCATTTTGCGCAAATCAGCCAGAGATTTTACTTTTGACATAGCGATTGGTTATTATTAATTACACATTCTTTTGTTTGTCTGGATGCCTTACTTATCAGGCATTTAATCAAATTCTATTTTTAATTCCTTTAAATTCTCTTCAATCATTTCTTTTAAAAAACTCGTCACTCTTGGCAGGCGGATATCCAAATCACCCATTACCTCTTTCACCTCGTTAGTGCTAATCGCAAACTCATCATCACCTTGTTTCACTTCAAATTTCAGATTTACACCATCATTACCAGTTATCATCATTGCAGCTGTTGAAGCGATATCTCCAATTGGCGGGCGATCAATATGTTTTCTTCCAAACTGAGCCATTAAAGTTGTTCCAACACCAAGCTCTGATTTTAAAGTCATTTGACCATCGGTCAGTTCTGCATTTTGCTTGATGAGTGGAATACCCATCCCAACTTTTCGGGTTGTACGTGATGTATAAAATGGATCACTTACACGTTCCAAAGTTTCCTCATCAATTCCTGAACCATCATCCTTTACTGTAATGCATAACCATTGCTCATTAATTTCGATGGAAAGCACCACATTCTCCGCTTTTGCTCTTACCGAATTCTGGACAATGTCCATAATATGCATTGATAAATCCTTCATTATCTTAACTCCACTACTTTTCGACCATCTTCCTGATGCAATGCTTTTCTTAATTCTTCAAAACCGGCTTCTTCCATTTCGATTATTGAATAATGAGAACCGATTTGATCCGGGAAGTGAGCGTCAGACGAACGAAGAACAGTATATTGTTTCAATTCAGGATGCTTCTTTAATTGCTCCTCAACATCAACACTAGCACTCATTCCTATAGCATCAGGTGAGATGTCAAAAGGCATAAAACCCAATTGACTGTACACACTAAAACTTGGTCGGAATATATGAGCTGGTATAAACAAACCATTCAACTCCCGGACTTTTTGCTCAACCTCATCAATAGATTGATTTAAAGCACTGATCAACAAGCGCTCCTCCTGACCTTCGATTTCTTCATCTGCATTAACCCACACCTGATGACCAAACTTATCTGTATCATTAGGTATATTGGGCAAATGCTCATCCAGATAAGCCTGAAAAGCTTCAAGTTTTTCAAAATTTTCAAAGAACGTTAAACAGTGCACCTCTTCCTTGGTAGTAACTTCAGCGCCACAAAACACTGTTAATCCTTTTTGATTACCAACCTTATGCACTTCGGCACATTGCCTGGTACTATTATGGTCGGTTATACCTATGATATCTAATCCTCGTTCTAAAGCTTTATCTACAATTACCACCGGGCTCATCTCTAAACTTCCACATGGAGACAGGACCGTATGCATATGCAAATCCGCTTTAAGACGCTTCATATCATCCTTTCAACAATTTGTATAATTCGCCGGATAACTCAAAAGCTTCCAATGACGAACTCAATAACGGAATACCTTCATCGTTACTCTGACTAATTGTATTCTCATCAGCTTCCAAATCCTTTACAATAATTACAGCAGCCACTTCCTTAAGTGATGCCACAGCCATCACATTTCGATGGGTTTGCAGGGTTATCCACACCTGGCCTTCGTCAACATTCCCCATCACATCGCTCAGAAGGTCTGATGTGTAGCCACCGGTTACTTCATTTTGAAGTCCTTCCTCACCACCAATTACCTTCAGGTTAAGTTTTTCTATGATGTCACAAACTTTCATTCTTTGCTCCTTTTTTCTTACAATCTTTATCTAAACGGTCTTTGCCCCAAGTCTTTTCAATGATTCTAATCGAATGCATCGGATCCAGTTTCTTGGTTTTTTCCATCATCCGCTGCAAGAAGACGCAGTTAGATAAATGCGCTTCTTTGCGAACTATATCCTTGGCCAGACTTTCACAATTAGGTGCACCACAAGCACCACAATCAATACCTGGTAAATAGCACATCATACGACGGACCCGCTCCATCTTTTTAAGAGCAATACCCATATCTTCATCCAGCACCATCATTGACCGAGGCTCGATTTTCCCAACTGCACTATTATCCTTTATTAGTCTTCTATGTTCGTCTGAGATATTCTGTACATACTTGCCCGAAGCATTGATGCGTTCAGCTCTGTTTTTTATTCTTTCAACTGTTAAAAAACGGTTTTCGGTTAACAGAACACCGCCTGCACAGCTCTGGTCACAAGCTCTTAATTCAAGAAAATCAACATTAATTATCTCATCATTTTCAACTTTCTCGAGGAATGAAATAACATTATGAATCTCATCAATGGCTAAGCATCGTCCTGTCATGTGTGTTGCTTCACCATCGGTCAGGCTCCAGTTTAGTCCTTTTGGAGAAAGATATGGTACAGTCTCATCACATTTCTCCATTGATTCTGATCGTGTTTTTAGAACATGGTAAACCTTGTTATAGAGAAAATCCATGTTAATTACTCCGTCAACGTTGGATGCCTCATCTCCCACCGGACTTTTAACCGTGGCAATTTTCGAAGCACACGGTGTTACATAAAAGATTCCAATCTCATCGGAACTTTTCCCTTCTTCCTGTAGTAATTGACGATAGTATAAAGCTGTTGTATCAATAGGTGGTTTAATTGGAATGATGTTATTAACCAAACCAGGAAAGCGAACCTGTATTAAACGTACAATAGATGGGCAGAATGCACTAATCATTGGCTTATCACGATCTGATTCCAGTTCTTCAAGCATCGATTCATTAATGACATCAACGGTTGCTTCTGCAGGAATAATATGCGTAAAGCCAAGCCCCTTTAATACATCAATTATTTCGCACTCTTTAATGTGTTTTGAAAATTGACCAATGAAAACCGACGGCAGAATAGCCACCCGGTATTTAAAATTGAAGATTTTCTCGAAGTCGTCCTGCTCTACATAAAACGCATCCACAGGACATGCTTTCATACACTCGCCACAATCAACACACCAGTTTTTACGTATCGATGCAACACCATCCCTAATTCGGATGGCATCTGTTGGACAAACATTCATGCAATGGGTACAACCATAACATAAATCTTCATCGACCTTTAACGCATGATAAAACTGTTGTTCACACATAGCAATTACCTCTTAACTTGTCAATTTAGTCGTTAGCTCTACTACTGTACCTTCACCTACTTTACTTGATATATCAATCTCATCAGCATTTCTTTTCATATTGGGTAATCCCATTCCTGCTCCAAATCCCATTTCTCTCACCATTGCCGATGCAGTTGAGTAGCCTACCTGCATTGCCAAATCAATATCTGGTATTCCCGGCCCTTCATCCTCAATGCGTATATATATTCTGCTTGTATCAATATCTACCAAAACGCTTCCTTTATATGCATGGGCAACTACATTCACTTCTCCTTCATAGAGTGCTACAACGATACGTTTTATAATTTTCGGGTCAACATTCAGCTGCTTTAGAACCTTTTTAACACTACTTGCAGCATTACCTGCTTTAGCAAAGTTTCCTCCTTCAACCTCGTAGCTAAATTCCATACACTTATATCAATAAACAGGTGTTACACCCGCTTCATGCAACATCCCTATGGTTCTAAACATTGAATACTGACATTCAACGAGTACCATATTATTTTCATTTGCCACTTCAACCATATCCGGTGTCACTTTCTTCCCTCTGACAAAAACCACACAGTCAATATCAGCCATTTCAGCTGTCCTTACGGTTTGCATATTTGTCAATCCGGTAATCAGTACCAATTGCTCAGATTCCAGTGTCAATACATCACTCATCAAATCACTGGCAAACGCATGTTCTACTTCATTATCAATAAAATCATCGCCACAAACAATTCGAGCCTCCAGCAGCTCTGCAATTTTCTTTATTTTTATTGATGACGCCATATTAGTTAATCTTAACTGGGTTCATTTTGCGAACTATTAAAGAAATATTTCGCGAATACCTTGACAAACTAATACTAATATACCGAGAAAAAAAAGGTCAGATGTTTGTTTTCGTTAATACAGAACAAGTCTAAATTAAAACGTAACAAATCAATGAATAAGATTTTAGGATAGTTTCGATTTGAAAGATCCTCTTCCTATTAAGTTTCAATCCATAACCAATCAGAGATATATGATTTACATCATATTTACTTACATATACTCAATGGTTACGTCTTTCAGAAATTTTTCTTCAAGCAACCGCACAACGCGTTTTACAACTGTTCGACGTATTTCTAATTCAACCGGTAAGTTTGGATCCTGATGAGCAACATTGATTCTTGTACCATTTAAAACATGTATACGATCGCTCTCAAATAACAATTTTATTATTTGATCGGCCGGACCATTGCCTAAGCGAATGTTAGAGTTATAGCTCTCAAGTAAGCGAGCTACTTTTCCCAATGTCAGAATTCCTTCTGTCACCAGGCTAATACCTTCCATATATGAGACAGGTGGTAATTCAGCATCATCTGATTCGATACCGGCATCAAACTTTAATGCCAATTCGCGAGCTACCACTTCTGCAGTTGTTCCGCCTGCTATTATCTTTTTCCCCTTGTACTGTTTAACCTTTAATGCAAAGTCAAAATCGTTATGCTCATCAAATGGAGGGCCGGTTGTTAAAAGTAATTTACGCGGTTCGCGATAATAAATAACCCCACAAGAGGAATCGTCCTTTGGGCTATCTCCATCGTGAAGTTTTGCCGAATTAATAACTTTCTGTCCTAATTTACCAGATGAAGCAAAAGGCGTATATTTAACTATTTTCTTGACATATTCGCCTAATTTATCACGCCCCCAACCAAATGGAAAAGCCTTTGTCCCCATTCCTGACTGAACAATACCATCTGACCAAAAGAAAATCCGATCTTCCAATTGAGCTTTAAATTTACAGATATGTAATTTCTTTCCTTTATTCTGCTCACTTTCAAGAACTAAATCTTCCCATCCCGGATCAAACTCTTCCTGTCCTCTCATTATCAAGCACAATGGATTATCATATTCAACAATGGTTGTGGTACCGTCATCTTCTATATCGATAATCGTAAAAGTACTATAGCTTACTTTCCGTACGCTACACACTGGCAGAGTGTTCATTATAATTTCAGCGGTGCGTGCTACTTCACGATGCTCAATTGTAAAATTCATTGCCATTGAAGCTGTAAGCGTTGCCAGGACGTTTGCTTTCACCCCGCTACCCATACCATCTGACAGAACCGCAATGATCCGGCCTTCCTCTTTTATTCTTCGAGAAAGAAATACATCGCCACAAATAATCTCACCAACATGGTTATTTTGACGACATTCTACATCGATAAAGAATCTATTTTCCGGCTCCATTGGCTTCTCCTAATTGTTGCGCTTCAATGATACTGTTTAAGGTTTTTTCTGTCTTGGAAGCACTCTCTCCTAACAAAAAGGCAATCTGCTGAACTGTTTCCAGGTTTTCTTTAATAACGTCCTGAGCTCGTTTTATTACTTCTTCTTTCCTTACCTCAGGTGTAACCAAGTCTCTAATAATGCCTCCTACAATCTCGTTACGCTTAATGGTAAAAACAGAAACATTGAAAATTGAATCTGCATAATCTACATCACGATCCAACACATCTTGTCCCGACTGCAATACAGTTGAGAATACTTTATGGAAACTAACCAGACTTTTTAACTCAGCACCTTTCAATCCTGGCACTACTTCAGCTATTTCTTTAGCATCTTCTCCAAGCATCTCAACAAATCTTTGATTAGCCTCAATGACGTTCAAATCATTGTCAACAATTACAACTCCAGCACGCAATTTGTTCAGCATAGCTGTTGTTGTTTCTGCAGCCTCACGAGCTAACTGCTCCTCATCCCTTGCTTTTTCCTCACTCTTAACCAATGCTTCCTGAGTTTTCTTATATTTTTCGTTTGCTGCATTTACTTTATTGACATAGGCCCGTAACTTTTTAATCGAGAATGTATAGCATTGCTCATAATCAGTAAGCCCCTGCAGATGCGCAACTGCAAACTCTCGGCAAGTTGGGTAGCCACATGCGCCACATCCCAATTGATCTTCACGTTTGGATTTACCCATATCGGCCAACACTACATCTACTTCTGCCTTAGTTGGAATTGGTAATCTAATATCTTTCGGCCGGAACGCCCTGGTTAATTCAAGGTTTTTGAATTCTTCAATATCCAAACGCCATTGATAGGCATCAATCGCTTTCATTCGTTTGTTGACATACTTAATAACCTGCGATCGCCGGGTAAATTTTTTACCTCCTTGTGAAGTTCCAGGCCCTTGTATACATCCTTTACAATAAAATAGGTCGAGATGTTGGTTCAGTTGATTTTCGGATTTAAACTCTTTAATTGATTGCAAAAAGTTAGTTCGCCCTTCAGTAATAATAATATTGCCTTCAAGCAATCCCTGATTAATATCTACGGCCTGAAACAACCCATGTGATATAGGAAACAAGCCGCCTTTTCTTCCAAGCGGAGGATCGAATTCACTGAATTCAACAGTATTTTCCGAAATACCTTTATGAGTAAACATCTCCCTTAACTCAGCGAATGTAATTACACTATCAATGTGTCCATCAGTATGATAAAACTTTTTCGCTTCATCTTTTGCAGCTGTACACGCTGTAATATAAACCATCTTCACTTCTTCTCCATAGCGCTTATGCAATACTTTTGCCATAGCAATATAAGGTGGTACTATCGGCGCCAGGTTATCCACCAACTCCGGTTCCTGTTTTTCAATGTAACTGGTTACAGCAGGACATTTGGTTGTGATGTAATGCTTTCCCTGAAAGTTATCAACTAAATCTTTGTATTTGTAAGCGATTAAATCAACGGCAAAAGACATTTCTGTCACCAAATCGAACCCGATTTCCCGTATCATTGCAACAAATTTTCGATAATCAGCTATATCAGTAAATTCACCAGATATTGCAGGATCACAAATTGCAGCGACCTTACTATCCGTATTAATCAGGTTTTCTACATTTTGCATCTCATTACGATATTGAATTGCTTCCTGTGCACACATTACTACACATTGCCCACAGCCAATACATCTATCAGGTAATATTTGAGCATGTTTATCGGCAATTTTAATAGCCTTTGCCGGACATACTCTAACACAAGTATAACTTAAATTACACTTCTCTTTATCAGTTACAATTAATTGTCCCATAACACTTACCTCTCCTGTTCAACTTCAAAGTAGTTGGTTAAGATTTCATATACATTCTCTACAGTTACCTTAGAAAATAATTTTTCATCAATTTTCAGTACCGGTCCCTCTTCACACTTGCCGCCACATAAGTCTCCGTGAAAGAAAACCTCTGCATTAAGCTGATGTTTTTTAAGAAAATCTTTAACAACTTCTAACACGTCTTTATTGCCCCTTGAAAAACAAGAACTTCCAAGACATATTACTATCTCATGTTTAGTATCCATAATCAAAACTCGAAAATCAAGTTCAAAATAATAAAAAGAAACCGACCTAAGCCGGTTTCTTGAGAATTAATACCGATTTCTTTCGGTATAATGGGTATGCAGTAATTCATGAGACTTTTCTCCAAGCGGTTCTTTTAAGAACTCTTCGTACAAATGTACCACCTCAGGATTTTCATGTGACTTACGAATTGGTTTAAGGGCATCTTCCTGATAGATAGCTTCGCTGCGCTTCTTCCTGATAACTGGTGAAGTTGGTATTGGTTGACCTCCACCACCAAGGCAGCCACCGGGACAAGCCATTATCTCAATAAAGTGATATTCAGCTTTGCCATCCCGAACATCTTCCATCACTTGCTTTGCGTTTGATAAACCGTGAGCGACACATGTTTTAAGTTCAACTCCTTCCAGAAAATCCCATTCCGGTAATACATCCTCTATTTTTATGCTTGCTACGCGAATGTTTTCCATTCCACGAACTGGTGTAATGTTTAAACCATCAAAAGGCACCTCGCGTCCTGTTACAACTTCGTAAGCTGTTCTTAAGGCCGCCTCCATAACGCCTCCTGTTGCTCCAAAAATCACTCCGGCTCCACTGGATTCTCCCATTATGCTATCATACTCATCATCCGGCAAGGAAGCAAAATCAATTCCGGCTTGTTTAATCATTAATGCCAATTCACGTGTTGTCAAAACAAAATCGACATCTTTGTAGCCACTGCTTCTCATTTCAGGTCGATCAGCTTCGTATTTTTTAGCTGTACAAGGCATAATTGATACGCTCACCATATTATCCGGTTCAACTTTTATCTTATTGGCATAAAATGTTTTGGCCAATGCCCCGAACATCTGTTGAGGAGATTTAGCTGTTGATACATTTGGTAAATACTCGGGAAATGCATGTTCAATAAACTTCACCCAACCAGGTGAACACGAAGTAGTCATAGGTAATTTAACACTAGGATCTTTTTCTTTCACAGCTTTTTTCAAACGCTGTAGTAATTCATTACCCTCTTCAATAATGGTTAAATCCGCTGTAAAATCCGTATCTAAAACCGAACTAAATCCTAAACGCCTTAAGGCAGAAACCATTTTACCAGTAACTATCTCTCCGGGAGGCATACCCAGCGCCTCACCTAATGCTATGCGCACAGCAGGTGCCGTTTGGACTACAACATGTTTTGCTTCTGAATTAAGTGCTGACCATACTTCGTCGAGATATGTTTTTTCTGTTAACGCACCTGTAGGACATCGATTGACACATTGTCCGCAATTGGTACAAACAACTTCAAACATTGGCTTATCAAAAAATGACGATACTTTCATATCCTCACCTTTATGGGCAACTGTTAAGGCACTAATGCTTTGCAATTGATCACAAGTTCTAACACATCGTTGACAGCGTATACACTTGCTATCATCCTTAATAATTGATGGCGAGAAATTATCAATGGTATATCCTTTATGAGCCACCAAATCAATAAATCCATTTTCGCCTACAATATATTCGGATGATAATTCCTGCAACTCACATTTACCGTTTTTATAACATCTTGTGCAATCAGCCCGGTGCTCACTCACTAACAACTCAACAATTTGCTTGCGGGCACTGCGAACTTTCATGCTATTAGTATGAATTTCCATACCCTCAGCAACTGGCATAGCACAGGCCGGTAATAAGCGATCACTTCCTGTTTGTTCAACAACACATACACGACAATTTCCGGCTACACACAGATCTTCATGATAACATAAGGTAGGAATACGGATATTAACTTTACTGGCAGCATCAAGTATCGTAGCTCCACTATGAATACTAACTGCTATATTATCTATTTTAAGATTAATCTTATCTGACATAATTCATGCTTTAGATGTTAGTAAATCATTTCTTCTCTGAAGTTCTCGACAATTGAAGAGAATGAATTAGCGACAGATTGCCCTAATCCACATTTGGCAGTAACACGCATTGCTTCTGACAACTCCAACAGCTTATCCAAATAAGAAGAAGGCTGCTCTCCTTTTTTAACTGCTTTAATTCCTAATAGAAGTTGTTGTGTGCCTACACGACATGGTGTACATTGACCACACGATTCTTCTACAAAGAAATCGAGATAATTATGCAGAACGTTATACATTGAACGCGATGAATTAAAAATCATCATCGATCCACCTGTTGGTAAAGACGTTCCCCTCAGTTTGCCCTGGTAACCAATTACTGTTTTTCCAAATTTTTTACGAGGTACACAAAAGCCTGATGCTCCTCCAACCTGGACTGCTTTAGAATCTCCGTCACCAAAATCATCGACAAATTTTTGAAGTGACATACCAAATTCCAACTCATAAATCCCCGGAATAGGTGTATCACCAGATACGGAGAATACTTTTGAACCTCTTGAATCCTGTATACCTAAATCTTTGAATTTATCAGGCCCATATTTCATAATTGAAAAAGTATGAGCTAAGGTTTCAACGTTATTGATAACAGTCGGTTTATCTTTATAGCCGCAATCAGTTGGGAATGGAGGCTTATTGCGCGGTTCTCCTCTCTTACCTTCCATACTTTCAAATAATGCACTTTCTTCACCACAAATGTAAGCCCCACTACCTAAGAATATTTCCACTCTGAAGTCAAGCTCCAGACTATCCAATAGATTATGAAACTCTTCAATTACTTTCAATAATTGTGGTTTCAAAAATTTATATTCGCCTCTTAAGTAAATATATCCTTTCCGTGCACCTATAATATGGCCGCAGACAGCCATACCTGTTAATACCTTATGTGGCACACTGGAAAGTATCTCACGATCTTTAAAGGTTCCTGGTTCTCCCTCGTCGGCATTACAAATCACATATTTATCATCTGCTTTAGCTTCTGCAGCCAGTTTCCATTTTAATCCGGTTGGAAAACCAGCACCACCACGACCTTTGAGACCTGAACTAATAAGGTCGTTGATCACTTCGTCATTGCTACGAGCTAAGGTTTTCTTTAAGATTGCTTCGCTATCGTGTTCATTCTTAAAAATGAGATCAAGTCTTTGTAAGTTCTTTTTCATTTTGTTGCGTGTTTTATGAAACCAAATTCACTTATGAACTAATTAATATCTAATTAGCACTGATTTCCTGTTGTTTATATTTCATAATTATAGCACGCACTTTTTCTGGCGTTAGTTCAGTATAAGGTTCATCATTTATGAGCATTGCCGGTCCTTTATGGCATTGCCCCAAACAGTTTGTCTCCAACAGGGTGAACATGCGATCATGCGATGTTTCACCAAGATTGATTTTTAAAACTGTCTCCAGCTCTTTTATAATTTGATTTTTTCCATGCATCATACAGGTAATTGTTTTACATACCCGAATCACATATTTACCGAGCGGCTTTGTGTGCAGAAATGAATAAAAAGTTGCTGTACCATACACTTGAGCTGCTGAGATATCCAGCTCACGTGCAACTTCAACCATTGCATCTTCTGAGATGTGCTGCTCCTGATTAATAATTCCTTGAAGAATGGGTAAAAGACTCTCCATTGTCCGTCCATGTTGCTCGGCCAATACTTTTACCAATTGTTTTACTTCAGCCATAACTGTTGATTTAAGGGTTTAATAATCTTAGTATAAAGAATTATTTCTCTAAAAGTTAAGTTTTTTTAACATTATTTCCCATGACAATTTTCATTATTACAGAAAGAATTCGTTATTAATATTCATTCTTAATAATTAAATACCAACGCATTGCAGGCTATTTAAGCATTTCAAGTACTTTTTACTTAGTAACAACATACTTTGAAATTGCTTTTTATTAATCCTGTCATTTTTCCGAACTTTGCCCAAAATTGAATTACCGTGAATCAAAAAGAACTTCAGCAAATGATTTTGGAGGGAGAACACCTTCATCAGGATTTTAAATTTGCGATTACAGATACAAAAAAAATTGCACGTTCTATTGCTGCATTTGCAAATACAGAGGGCGGCCGATTATTAATTGGTGTAAAGGATAATGGAAAAATAGCAGGTGTTGAGTCAGATGAAGAATATTATATGATTGAAGCTGCCGCAAAACGTCACTGCAAGCCTGCTGTTAATTTTGAAACACGCAAATGGGAAATTGAAGGCAAAACTGTACTTGAGATCATTATAGATAAAAGCAAAAAACGCCCGCACACGGCTCCTGATAAAGATGGTAAATCTACCTATTATGTGAGAGTAAAGGATCAAAACCTGGTTGCTAACCGAATTTTAACAGAAGTATGGAAACGTGAAAAAGAACCAGGTGGAGCACTTCTAAAAATTAAATATGCCGAAAGTAAGTTATTAACTTACCTTGGAATACATGGCTATATTACATTTTCAAAGTTTTGTGGTATGGCAAATATTAGTCCACGAAAAGCGGAGAAAATCCTAATCAACCTTATCCACATGAAGGTGATAGAAATGGAGATCACAGAAAGTCAAATCTTTTATAAGATGAACAGCAAACCTGAATACCCGGAACCAAATCAAGGTTTGCCCGAAGATTGGTAGCTATTCTGCTTCTTTTAAAGCATCATAAAATACCTGCTGGATGGATGGTCGTACATTCATCCGGTAGATTAATGGATTATTCCTGGTAGAGTATACCCGGTTTGACAAAAAGATATAGATCAGATCATATTCCGGGTCCATCCATACAAATGTTCCGGTAAAACCACTGTGACCGAAACTTTCGGGACTAACACCCGGTGCCGGATAACTGTCTGTAATCGATAAGGTATCGTTACCAAATAAAGGTTTATCAAACCCAGCACCTCGTCTGTTATCGTTATCAGGATATTGGACTTTAGTAAATTCGTTAAATGTCTCTTCAGAAATATATTGCACTCCGGCATAGTTTCCTTTCTGCAAATACATCTGCATCAATTTAGCCAAATCATCAGCACTTGAAAATAGACCGGCATTTCCCGAAACTCCACCCATTACTGCTGCTGCCTCATCATGCACCATTCCTTTTATCTGGCACTTTCTGTAAAGGCTGTCATACTCAGTCGGGACAATCCGACTATCATCAATTTTGTCCCTCGGATTATAACGTAAAGAAGATGCTCCTAACGAATTAAAAATGCGATACAATTCTTCTTCATACTCATCATTATAAATATCACTCAAGAGCTCAGGATATATCATATAAGACAATCCACTGTATTTATATTTAGCTTCTGGCAATAATGTGGATTTACGAATTGCCTTATATACCTCTTTCTTAAACTTTCCAGATAAATATAGATTTTTTTCAATTTTCAATGAATAT
>NZ_CEXQWX010000066.1:0-31097 GCF_982718395.1 Carboxylicivirga sp. | reverse complement strand
AGAAAACTGGTAGAATGAAGATTCCTTTTGGTATCGCTCAAATTGGTAAAGCTTTCCGTAATGAAATTGTTGCCAGACAATTTATCTTCAGAATGCGTGAGTTTGAGCAAATGGAAATGCAATTCTTTGTTCGTCCCGGCGAGGAAATGAAGTGGTTTGAGTACTGGAAAGATGCTCGTTTGCGTTGGCACAAGTCATTGGGAATGGGTGAGGAGAAGTATCGTTACCACGATCATGAAAAGCTGGCTCACTATGCCAATGCTGCTACCGATATTGAATTCAAAATGCCATTTGGCTTCAAAGAGGTGGAAGGAATCCATTCACGTACCGATTTTGATCTGTCACAGCATCAGGAGTTTTCCGGTAAGAAAATTCAATACTTCGATCCGGAATTAAACAAAAGCTATGTGCCTTATGTAGTGGAGACATCCATTGGTGTGGATCGTATGTTCCTGAGCATTATGGCCGGAGCCTATAACGAGGAAGAGGTTGAAGGTAAAGATGGTAAGAAAGAAACACGAGTGGTGTTAAATCTGCCGCCGGTATTGGCACCAATCAAACTGGCCGTGATGCCATTAGTAAAAAAGGATGGCTTACCTGAAAAAGCACGTGCAATTATAGATGAGCTAAAGTTCGACTTCAATTGCCAATACGACGAAAAAGATAGTATCGGTAAACGTTATCGTCGCCAGGATGCTATTGGTACACCATTCTGTGTAACAGTTGACCATCAGGCATTGGAAGATGATACAGTAACCATCCGCTACCGCGATACGATGGGGCAAGAGCGAGTGAAGATTTCTGAGTTGCAAGGCATCATCAGTAAAAAGGTAAGCATGCGCGAAGCTTTTAAAAACTTGTAGTAAATTTCATTAACATGTTTACTTATTGGATGAACATAGCCAATATATCATAATCATCTGATAAGTATTAAGATATAGAAGCCTGGTTGATTATTCAACCGGGCTTCTTCGTCCTGGTAAAGCATTTTAGTATGCAATGCAAATAGTGACCATCTGCCAAATTGAAGAAGTATCTGGTGACAACTTATCCCATATATGGAATATTCGCCCGTTTCTCTTTCAGGCATTATCACTATTAACCACAAATAACAATTGAGTAAACCCATAAACGAGTTGTTTTAAATGATCCTGCTTGCTGAGGAGTACTTTTAAAACAAAAATGCCTCAACATCTCAAGTATCTAGCAATATTCTATTTCATGTTATTGCTCTTATTAGGTGGAAATTCTACAATAAATGCACAGAGAAAGGTTGATTCAATCAGCATTCAAAAGAACTGGCGAACCAAGGACAAAATCATTCTAAGAGAATTGGAGTTTCATGTAGGCGATCAACCGGATAGCTTGCGATACGAACAATCGAAGAAGAAACTATGGAATTTAGGCAATTTTGCAGAGGTAAAGTTCGAGATGGATACATTGTCAAATGGAAACCTGCATATTGATATTACTGCCCGGGACGCATTTACTTTGGTTCCCATTTTGGCTTATGGAGGAAACAAAGAGGAGTTCAATTTAACACTTGGGGTCAATGACAATAACTTTTTGGGACGTAATATCGGGTTGAATTTGGTTGGATCAACAGGTACCAATAAAATTAGCTACAACCTGGGAGTTAACATTCCTCGTCAGCTACTATATAAAAATATGACTCTGAGCTTTAACAGTTCACTGGGTGAGAATATATTTACAACCTATAAGGACCGGGAGGCAGCAGCGCACTTAGGTATCAAACAAAAAAGCATTGGTTTTAGTATTGGTAATCCTCACCATACCGATTTTTCCTATACATTCTCTCCTGACCTAGGTGTTTCCGTGTTCAGTCATCGAACCGATAGCTCATTGGTGGATGATTCATTGCCCGTAAGTCAAAACTATGATATTGCTTATTTATCCCTGAGCCTGAGCGAATCCATTGGCATCATTAATTATTACAGGCACCAGAAAGACGGCTACCTGTTAAGCATTGGCACCAGTGCCGGTATTGGACTCAACAGCGAAAGCTCATTTTACCAAACAATCAGGGGCAGTGTCCAGTATCATCACCTGTTTAATAAAGTTGTTCAGCTTTCGACCCTGTTTAGAACCGGGTATACCACCAGTAACTATATTTCACTCATGTACCATTTGGGTGCATCTGATATTAAAGGAATCCGTTATGGTGAGGTGGCCGGGAAAGCTTATTACTCCGGGTATCTGGGCGGACATTTCACCTATATCAACAAAAAATGGTTTGCCATTGAGCATTCCTTATTTCTGAACATAGGTAATGGTTGCAATACCTATAGCGACTTATATTCATCCCGTCCTATGATAGCCATTGGTACAGGTGTGGAATTCAGAATTCCGATGATTCCCTGGCTTTATCTTCGTTTTCATTTTAGTTATGCCGGAGAAAACAGTAACTGGTTTAATATGGAGTTCTAAACCGCACAGGTTATCAAAACTCATCGGATAAATATAAACATCTTGTCATATTCATCCGATGAGTAATACAGAGCTTCTGCAGCTTCGCATTAAATACCTGTAGCCTACCAGAGTTTATCGCAGTCTTGCAATAAGCAACTGTAGCTTACAGGGGTCTATTACAGCCTTGTAATAAACTACTGCAGCCTGCTTTGGCTTATTACATCAGTGTAATTAACAACTGTAGCTTACATAGGGTTATAACAATTTTGCAATAAACTGTTGTAGCCTGCCCGTGCTTATTGCAGTTTTGTAATATACTACTGTAGTTTACTCGGGCCCTTCGCAGCTTTATAATAAATCGCAGTAAACTAACCTTTCTTTTTCTTAGCTTTTTCCTCTTCAGCTTTCTTTTCTTCTTCCTGGCGTTTTTTCCATTCTTCAACAGTTTCAAATTTAGGTGCATCCGGATCTCCATCGCGGTAACCATCTTTAAATTCAGGATATTCTTCATGGCCACTTCCCGAAATTCCAATACTCTTACAACCAATTAATCCTGAAAGTAGCAAAAGACAGGCTCCATAGATAAAATTCTTCATAATATTTTGCATTAGAGTTAAGTATTTTGACTATTCAAAAATAACATTTCTGAGTAATTAATCTAAGCAACGATCGCATCCTTACATTTGTACATGAAACTTTTCCGGAAACTGCGATGGTATTGATTCGCCATCTTCATCCATCAGTTGTCGCAAATCACGTTCTATCCCTCTTGCAATGGTTGAAATAGGTACATCGTTGGCTGTGCCTTCGTACGGGTTTTCGCCTACAGTACCGATGCGCATCATGGTATGAAACACCCATGATACTGCACTGCAAAAGGGTATGGCCAGCCAAACAAAATACCTGGCAATTAATGGAAATACGGTTTCTATTTTAGCGGCAATATTTGCAAACTCAGAAACAAGAGCAAAGGGCAACAGAAAGATGAAAATCCAGACAAAATGATGCGATAATGTTGCATATTGCCGAGGATAAGGAAAGTTTTTGATACGTTCAGTTTTTCCCTGCAGATCAAAAAGCTCTTTCAGCATTTGTTCCAACTCTAAAAAGGCAAACTCCCATATTATTTTCCGTTCTTTTAGTTGTTTCAAATGGTTTGACTGTAAATGTAATATTGCTGCTGCTTTGTTGTCTTTGCTCATCACATAACTATGTTCATCGGCATTCAAATACAACATCAAATCATCTTTTAATAATGTAACGCGTTCGGGAATATAAGCCATTCGCGACCACTCACGGTTGGTACGATGCTTTTCAAAGACTTCCCACTTTTTGCTTTGCCGCATAGCGTGTCGCAGGGCGGTTAACCAGGCAATATGTCTGTGCACAAGCTGTGTTTGATGTTCTTTGAGTTCATCATCTCTTAAAGGTTCATTGGTGTACTCATTGCTTATCATTGACTGAATCATCATGCCCCAACTACGTGAAGTATTCACAATTCCACCCCATATTTTACGGGCTTCCCAAATGCGGCCGTAAGCAGCATTGTTCTGAAAACCAATTATAAATGCAACAGCGGTACCAATTAAGGCAATTGGAGTCCATGGCATCCTGATAAAAATGAAGCCCAAAACCTCATAAAGAAATGTTATTATTAGCGAATAAAAAATAAAGAAGATTGTTTCTCCGCGTGTCCATAGAAGCATGTCTTTAAAAGAGTATCGAACTTTTGTAATCATGATAATCGCAGTTTTTGGTTATCTGAATGATAAACAATCAAAAATGAAAGGTGTTGACGAATTTTTGGGGGCTGTTAATTTAATATTGGTTCGTACAAGTTTTTAGTCAGTAGTGAAGATTTTAATGCAATATAGTAAAAGGAAGTCAATAAGTTAATTACAAGATCTTAGCGATATTGAATAATAATAAAACTGTATTGCAAATATGCATGGGTCGTTCCTGTGCCACTAGCAGAGCTATGTCGGGACGTGGTGCTTATCAAAAGTGGGAAGAAATTTAAATTCCAATGTTTTTATCATCTCCTCAAAACGGTCGGATAATTTGGCTTTCAACACCAGTGATTCTTCTGTTACCGGATGTATAATTTCCAGTTGTATGGCATGCAGTAACAAGGTATTCATATTCCAGCGCTCTTTAAACAGCTTATTTTGCTTGTTGCAGCCATGAGGGCGATCACCAATGATGGGATGTCGCAAATGATTCAGGTGCTTGCGAATCTGATGCATACGGCCTGTTTTAGGATAAGCCTCAATCAAAGAGTAACGGGAGGTTTCAAATTTTCCGAATGGAATTGGCAGTTCGGTTCGTTTCAGGGTTTTAAATGAAGTAATGGCATCCTGGGTTTTACCGCGATCGTTGGTGAGTGCATAATCCACATCAATCTGATCAGGAAAATAACCACGAACGATGGCCGTATATGTCTTTATTGTGCCGGCATCTTCAAAAGTAGTTTTGAGTTTAGCTGCCATCCTGCTATTTAAGGCAAAAACCAATATGCCCGAGGTCTTTCGGTCAAGACGATGAACGGGATACACCGTTTTGCCAATCTGATCGCGTACCATTTGCAAGGCAAACTCTTCAGCATCGGCAGCGATGGAACTTCGGTGAACCAGTAAGCCATGTGGTTTATTAATGGCTACCAGATAAGGATCTTGATAGATGATTTCGAGCATACTGCTTATTTTATTGCAAAAATAATTCAAAGTGTCCTAAACTCATCGGATGAATATAGTGTAGATGTTTGTATTCATCCGATTAGTTTTACAAGCAATTCTGATATTTAGCTTTTTTTCTAATCCAATTACATTACGTATTTTCACAAACCAAATAATAAATAGATTATCATGATCGACAAGTTGAAAGGCTATTTGCCTTATTTAGGGGCCTTATTATTGTTCATCCTTTTAAGCTTCATCTACTTTTCTCCGGTACTGGAAGGTAAAAAACTACCTCAGCTCGATAACACACATGCTAAAGCCATGTCCAAAGAGTTGGTTGATTACGAGAAGAAAACTGGTGAAAAAGCTATGTGGACCAACTCTATGTTTGGTGGAATGCCGGCTTATCAGATAAAAGGAGATTCCTCAAAAAATGTATTTAGTTACTTCAACCGCTTCACAAGATTGGGCTTACCTTATACAACGGTGGCCATTGTGTTTTTATACATGCTGGGTTTTTACCTCTTGTTGTTGAGCATGAAAGTCGATCATTGGTTGAGTGTGATTGGAGCCATTGCTTTTGCGTTTGGCTCGTATAATCTAATCATCATTATTGCCGGGCATATCACTAAAACCTATGCTATTGCCTTGATGGCACCTGTGGTGGCAGGAGTACTCTATGCCTATAACAAGAACCGCTTTGTAGGTGCTGTTATTACCTGCGTGGCGTTGGGAATGGAAATAGCCTATAATCATGTTCAGATCACATACTATCTGGCTTTTATGGTTGGTTTTATTGTTATTTCCCGTTTGATATATGCCATTAAGGAAAATGCTATCAAACCGTTTGCCCAAACAACGGCTGTGTTGGTTGTAGCTGCTATGTTGGCCGTTCTGCCTAACATTACAAATCTTTGGACAACCTACGAATATGGGAATTATTCCATTCGCGGTGCTTCTGAATTAACCCCAAAAGAGGGACAAAAAGAGCATTCAGGTCTGGATATTGATTACGCTTTTGGCTGGAGTTATGGGCGACACGAAACATTAACTCTTTTAATTCCAAATGTAGTTGGTGGGGAGTCGGCAGCATTGGCTGGTTCCGATAAAGCCATGCAACAGGTTGATCCCCGATTAAAAGAGTATGTAGGACAATCAAGTCAATATTGGGGAGGGCGTGTTTTTACCAGCGGTCCGGTTTATGCAGGAGCGTTGATCTGCTTCTTATTTTTTATTGGTGCTTTTTATTACAAGGGCAAAGAGCGCTGGTGGCTCATTGGCATTACCATCTTTTCAATTATGCTGGCCTGGGGTAAGCATCTGGAATGGTTCAACCACTTTATGTTCTACAATTTCCCCTTATACAATAAGTTCCGGACGGTTGAAATGGCATTGGTTCTCGCGTCAATGGCCATACCGGTTTTGGGTTTCCTCGGTTTGAAAACCATTCTTCAGGATTCCAATATAGTTAAGAAGGACAGTAAATGGTTTTTAATTGCGTTCGCTCTGACAGGAGGTCTTAGTCTTATATTGGCTTTATTCCCCGATGCATTTTATACTTTCCTGTCACCAATGGAAGCCCAAAGTTTCGGTGCACAAATACAGCAAGGCGGAGAGCAGGCGCAGATGTATCAATTGCTTGAGTCGAATTTGATGGCAGCCCGTCAGGTTCTATTTACATCCGATGCCTGGCGTTCATTTGCTTTAATATTACTTGGTTCAGCATCCCTATGGTTCTATATTCAGGGTAAGCTGGCGCGTAAATATGTAGTTTGGGGCATTGCTTTTATCGTATTTTTTGATTTATGGAGTGTTTCAAAACGATATCTCAACAACGATGATTTTGTAAGTACTTCAAAAGCACGACAGGAGTTGGCACAATCGAAAGCAGATAAGGCCATTTTAAAGGATAAAGATGATTACTACAGGGTGTTCCCGATCTATCGTGATCCTTTTAAAGATGGATTTACACCTTATTGGCATAAATCTGTAGGAGGTTTTCATGGTGCCAAGTTGCGCCGTTACCAGGATTTGGTTGATCGTTATCTGTATAATGACTGGCAACAATTAGGGCAGGTTCTTCAAACAGCACAAACACCTGGTGATTTGGAAGTTGCTATGGAGAAAATGCCGGTATTGAATATGTTGAATGGCAAATACATTATCTATAATCCGGGTGCTGATCCAATTTTTAACCCGAACTATATGGGCAATGCCTGGTTTGTGAAGGAGGTTAAAGAGGTGGCAAACCCCGATGAGGAAATAGAATCACTGGCAAGCACCAACCTACATACGACAGCAGTGGTTGAAAAACGGTTTATCGATGCGGTATATGATTATTCGGTCGACACAATTACCGGGAATATCAACCTGACACATTATGCGCCTGATTATTTAATTTTTGAATCGAATACCGAACAGGAGCAATTGGCCGTATTCAGTGATGTGTATTATGAAAAAGGTTGGAAAGTGTATATTGATGGAAAAGAGGCTGAATTGATTAGGACCAACTATTTATTACGAGGATTAATGGTCCCGGCAGGACAGCATGATATTGAGTTCCGCTTTAAACCTCAATCGTTTATTACAGGCCAGATGATTGCAGTATTAAGTTCTATCATTATTTTACTACTTATTATTGCAGCCGTATTTATGACCTGGAAACAAAAGAATGCGATATCGAAAAACTGAAATAAGGCTGTAAAAGCTTAATAGGGATATTAAAAAAGCAGGCTGTTCAAATTAAAATGAACAGCCTGCTTTTTTTGTAGTGATTGATCACCAAAATTGGTGATATATTATTCTTTTACATTTAGGATGGATCTTAACCTGATATCATTTGATGAGGCACCAATCATGATTCTGAAATCACCTGGTTCAACTATTGTATTCATATCCTCATCAAGCATGCTTAATAGTTCCGGTGTAATTGAAAATTCGACTTCTTTACTTTCCCCTTTTTTTAGGTGAATACGCTGAAAGCCTTTTAACTCCATAACTGGTCGTGCTACCGAGGCAAATAAATCTTTAATATACAATTGTACCACTTCATCACCATCGTAGTTGCCGCTATTCGTAACTGTAAAACGAATGGAGGTTGATTCATCGGTTAATATTGAAGGCTTGTCAATACTAAGGTCATTATACGTAAAGGAAGTATAGCTTAAACCAAATCCGAAAGGAAATAAAGGTTTACCGCTTAGATTAAGATAATCATCACCTCGTCCGGTAGGTTTGTGATTGTAATATAAAGGTAATTGAGATTCGTGAATAGGAAAGGTGACTGGCAATCTACCTGCCGGGTTATAATCACCAAATAACACATCAGCCACTGCATTTCCACCCTCATCACCCGGATACCAGGCATCAATAATGGCCGGTACCTCATCAATCCACTTATTCATGGTAATTGCACTTCCACCAATCAGCACCACAACAACCGGTTTGCCCGTTGCTGCTACCTCACGAATTAATTTCTCCTGATGACCAGGAAGTGATAGATAGGCTCTGTCTCTGAATTCACCTTCTTCAATTCCTGCAACCACTATCGCCACATCGCTTTTACGAGCCATGGCAACAGCGTTTTTAATTTCCTTTTGGTAGCTATCTTTAAGTCCAAGGTTCCAAATCAATTTCAGATTCACATTACCGGTTGTTTCATAAAACTCCAGTTTGATATCGTAAGTTTTGCCTTTCTTGAATTGATATTGTTCTGTCACCTGACGAACGGTTTGTTTTCTCCAGTTATCAATTATAAGTTCATTGTCGATATATAAGCGATAGCCATCATCTCCATAAAGGCCAATATCGAATGTCCCTGATTCTGTCGCCAGCAGTTGACCGGTCCATCTGGCAGAATAAAAGTCATAATTTATTTTCTCCTGGTCCGGTGAGAATAAGGTCCATCTGAAATCAATTGAAGGATCAATTCTTGTCATGGCCGGTTCTCCTGCCATTGTAATATTATTAAAATAGTTCCCTTTCAAACCTTGTTCCGGCTTTCCATTCTGCATGTGAAATAAATTGTCTGAAGGGATGGTTACAAATTTGGCAGATTCACGTCCGCAACCGGGTGCATAATTAATTTGACAATTGGCACCAAGCTTATTTTTAATACCTTCTAAAATGCTAACAGGTTGATTACCTGGACCCGAGTAACCACCTAATCGGGCCTCTTCCGCATCGGTTCCGATCAACGCAATAGAGCTGATTTGATTATTCAATGGCAAAGTATGCTTGTCGTTTTTCAGCAGTACCATCGATTTCAATGCTGCTTTTTTAGCAACCTCCCTGTTGGCTGCCGAGCCGTTGACCTTCTCAGCCTGTTCAGGATCAATGTAGGGGTTTTCAAACAATCCAAGTTTGAATTTGGCACGAAGCACCCGCCTCACTGCCTCATCAATGGCAGTTTCATCAATCATACCTTTTTCAAACGCTTCAAAGAAAAGAGGGTAGTGATCATAGGATGTCTGGAAAATTACGTCCAATCCATTTTCTATGGCTTGTTCTGTTGACTCTGCATAGTCTTTTGCGGTAAAGTGCAAAACATTGGCGCCTCCTGTTGCGCCGGCATCAGATATAACAAATCCATTAAAGCCCCACTCATCTTTCAGTTTCTTGTTGAGCAACCAGTCATTGGCAGTGCATTGGCGACCATCCAGTGAATTATATGAGGTCATCACTGACCATGCCTTTCCGTCAATAAAGCACTTCTTATAAGCCGGGAAGTAAATTTCTTCGAGCAGGCGTTCGTTAAAATGAATAGGGTAGCTGTCTCTGCCTCCGTCGCCGACATTAGCAACAAAATGTTTCGGTGTGGTTATAACGCCGGCATCTTCAAATTGTTTGATAAAAGTAAAAGCCATCTGGCTGGTGAGAAATGGATCTTCACCATACGTTTCTTCTGTTCTTCCCCAGCGAACATCTCTGGCAATATTCAGAACAGGTGATAATATTTGCCGAATGCCTCTTGTCTTAGTTTCCATGGTAATGGCCCTGGCCACTTCGCCTATTAATACTGTATCCCAGCTTGCAGCTAATCCAATGGATTGAGGGAAAGCAGTTGCTTCATCTCTTACCAAACCATGTAATGCTTCATCAAAAGGGATAATTGGGATACCCAACCTTGTTTCTTCAACAAAGTATTTTTGAATTTCATTTATTAATTCAGCGGTTTCTTTCGCAGTACCTTCGCCCGAATAGTCAAGTAACTGTTCCACTTCATTACCAGATTTTCCCTTTGTGGCCACCTGAAAGCCAAAAATTCCATGCTTATAGTGTTCTTTTCCATCGGATAAATCACCTGGTATCATAAAAAGTTGCCAGAACTTTTCTTCCAGTGTCATTTTAGATAATAGGTTTTCTACTCGTTCCTCAACCGGTAGATTCGGATTCTTGTATAACTTTTCTTCCTGTTTACAGCCAACTTGTACCATTGTTAAAATAGCCAGAAGCAAGCCGAATAATTGTAGACGTGACATAGCTCTTTAGTTATTGTATATTCATGAGTTTACCATATCAAAGAAACCGATAAAATACTGTATTTGTGGGTTGTGAATGTTCAGTTAATGGGAGAAAAAATCGTTTTCGGCGTATGAATAACTATTTATTGATTGCGTTATTTTATAGCCAGTGTAAAAGCAACTCAAAGTTTTACATTATCACGACTCAAAATTCAGCAGCTGCCAATCTTTTAGTTACTCCTATTTTGTCCGAAGCATATTTTGTTACTTTTGTAACAAGCAAGTTAGATTAATGCATAAAGACGACAAAAAACAAGATAAGCAGTTCTTATTAGATCAAAGGTATTTGGCGATGGCCCGTATATGGGCACAGAATTCATATTGTAACAGGCGACAGGTAGGAGCCATTCTCGTGAAGAACAAGATGATCATCAGCGATGGCTACAATGGCACACCTTCGGGTTTTGAAAACGAGTGTGAAGACTGTGATAATAAGACCAAACCCTATGTGCTGCATGCTGAGGCCAATGCAATCACCAAAGTAGCACGGTCCAACAACAGCTCTGATGGTTCAACTTTATACATAACGGCTTCGCCTTGTATTGAATGCTCCAAGCTAATTATTCAGGCAGGTATCAAGCGAGTCGTGTTCGCCGAGAAATATCATAATACCGAAGGTCTTGATTTATTGGTAAGAGCAAATATCGAAGTCGTTCACATCAAAAATGAACTGATTAAGGTAGAAGATGGTTTAATTTTAGGGAGCCATCAATAAAATTAAACTTTAAAACATAGATAAATAGCATAGTATGATGCAATCAAATACACGCAAACAAATTTTTATGCCATTTCTGTTTGGCATCCTGGTAGTGATTGGATTTTTTATTGGCCGTTTTGGGGTTGGAGGTTCGAGTTCGGGTGGCGGTAATCCGCTTATGATTTATCCGCAGACCAATAAGCTGGATGCCATCATGAACCTGATCGAGGAAGAATATGTGGATACCGTTGATCGGATGGCCATTGAGGAGAAAATTATCCCTGAGATCTTGAAGGATTTGGACCCACATTCGGTATACATTTCTGCAAAAGATCTGAATCAGGTGAATGAAGAGCTACAGGGGAGTTTTGGTGGTATTGGAGTGCAATTTACCATGCAGAATGATACAGTGATGGTAATACAGGTAATCCCAGGTGGACCATCAGAAAAAGTGGGGCTATTACCCGGCGACCGTATTGTGACTGTTGATGATTCAATAATCGCTGGTAAAAATATTTCTACCACCGATGTAATGAAAAAGTTAAAAGGTGAATTGGGTACTGAGGTTAAGGTTGGTGTCCTTCGTCGTCCGAATAAAAACCTCATCAATTATAATATCACTCGCGGAAGCATCCCGATTTACAGTGTGGAAGTGAGCTACATGGTTGATGAAACAACAGGTTATATCAAAGTAGATAAGTTTGCCCAAAATACTTATCAGGAATTTTTAACGGCTTTGGCCAAGTTAAAGGCCAATAACTGTCAACAGTTAATTATTGATTTCAGAGGTAATTCAGGAGGCTTGTTAGATGTGGCCATCCGATTGTGTAACGAATTTCTTCCGGCTAAGGATTTAATTGTATACACCGAAGGTAAGGCACGTAAACGACAAAATGTACCTGCAAATGGTGCCGGAACTTGCCAGGATACAAAAGTTATTGTATTAATTGATGAGTATTCAGCTTCGGCCAGTGAGATTTTTGCTGGTGCCATTCAGGATAATGACCGTGGTTTGATTGTAGGTCGTCGTTCCTTTGGTAAAGGTTTGGTTCAGCAGCAAATTCCCCTTCCTGACGGATCAGCTCTACGTTTGACAGTGGCACGTTATCATACTCCTAGCGGACGATGCATACAAAAGTCATACGAAAATGGCACAGAAGATTACTATGCTGATATTATGAACCGATATTCGCATGGTGAGTTTTTCAATGTAGATAGCATTCAGTTTAACGATGACCTTAAGTACACTACTAAAGAAGGAAGAACTGTATACGGCGGCGGCGGTATCATGCCTGATGTATTTGTACCGCGCGACACAACCATGTTAACAGATTATTTTATCCAGCTTCGAATGAATGGAATTCTGTATCGTTATGCGCTTGAATATACCGATAATCATCGAAAAGAGCTGGAGCCATTTACAACAGCTGAAGAAATAGAGAAGCACCTGAATAATAAAAGTCTTGTCAAGGATTTCTTAAGGTATGCGAAAGATAAAGGTGTTCAATTCAACGAAAAGGATTATCAACTATCAAAGGATTTAATTGAGGTGGAACTGAAAGCTTATATTGCCCGTAATATGATCGATAATGAAGGCTTTTATCCGATCCTGCACCAGGTGGATGATGTTTTCAAAAGAGCTTTAGAAGAGGCAAAGAAAATGAGAAGTTAGCAGTAGATCAGTAAAATTCATAACAATACTCGTCATCTGACCAATCGATAATAGAGCAATGAGTGTTGCTTTAATTCAATCCTTTATATTGATTGTTTCAAGAGAACAAAATTAAAAGCGTAAGATTCGATCTTGCGCTTTTTTGTGCCATAATGGCTTAATGCGTTCATATTATACGACGGCTTGACAGTTAGAATGCCCGGACGTATATTTTGCATGATAATTGAAGCAAGAAGCACTATATTTGTTTAAAATTTTAATGTCATGCTGATAGGTCTTTTAAAAACCATATTTTTCCTGATAACCTTTTATTACCTGTTTAAGATCATTGGTCGATTATTGTTGCCATACGTAATGAAAAAAGGTATGGAACGAATGCAACAGCAACAACAAAATGCGGCTACCAATTACAGGCAGCAATCGCAGCAACGAGAAGGAAAGGTGACTGTTCAAAGGAAGGCTCAAAAGAAATCAGGTGTGGTGGATGATAACGAAGGGGAGTATGTTGATTTTGAGGAGGTGAAATAATGCATAAGTGACCTGAAATATTTCCATGGGTAGGTGAAAAAAGAGGCAATTAATTCCCATGGTACTAAATTGTTTTGTACCTTGGTTAGCATCTGATCACCAAACCCGTTTACAATGAAAAAATTACTTCTACTTGCATTAATAATATGCAGTTTTATTCTGCCTGATAGGATTCAAGGACAAGAATACCTTTCGTCAGTCGAGTTCACAAAATTCTGGCGTAATCTCGACCATCTAAAATCCCTCGAAGCTGAAGAGTCAGTTAATTACAAGGGAAGTCCTTATCTCTTTGAGAGCGAGAATGCCGTTTTAACAATTAATGATAATCAGCTTATAGAAGGACTTACACTTCGTTATAATGTCTACAATGACCGGATGGAGATTAAGAAAGATGAGTTGTTCTATAACGTTCCAAGGGAGAAATTCATTAAGTCCATAATGTTGGATCAGCATTTATTTAAACTACAAGTTTATCAGGCTGGTAATAAAAAGAAAACGGCTTATCTCGAAGTTTTAGTTGAAGATAGTTTATGCAGCTTGTTCCTAAAGTACAATGTAAACTTAAATGAGGCTGAAGAACCCAAACCTTATCAGGAGGCTAAGCTTGCAGAATTTAAGAAAGCACAACCGGATTTATTCGTCTCCTTTAATAGGGATATACTGAAACAAATAGACAACAAGAAAGAATTCCTTGAATTAGCACCAGAGCATAAAAATCAGTTGACTAACTTTATTAAGAAGAATAAAACCAAATTCAAAAAACCAGAAAGTGTGAAGCAATTGGTTGAGTATTATAATACTCTGTGATTACTTCTTCTTTTTCTTATTTCGTTTCTTTTTAATAGCCATAAAATCAGCCTCTTCCTCTTCTGCCTGACGCATTAAGGTTTTCCAATCGGCGTGTGTTTCGGTAGAAAAATCGATTGTGTCGGCATATTCATCTTTATCCATCTCGGTTACATCAATGGCATGACCAGTATACTCTTCGATGGCAGTCAGAAGTTCTTTTTCTTCTTCACTGCAAAAAGCAATGGCGGTGCCTTTTTGCTTTCCTCTTCCTGAACGACCCACACGGTGTACATAATTCTCGGGCTGTTCGGGTAAATCGTAATTCACAACAATATCGACATTAGGAATGTCAATACCTCTGGCGCTCACATCAGTTGCTATCAATAGCTTTATTTCACCCGATTTAAATTGTTGCATGACTGTATCTCGCTCTTCCTGTGTTTTATCACTATGGATAGATATACTTTCAATATCTACTCGCTCCATGGCTTTAAGCACGCGTTCGCAGCGTACTTTGGTACGCACGAAAGCAAGAATTTTTTTCTCGGGATGTGAACGAACAATGCGCTCCAGAAAAAAGCGCTTGTCATCCATTTTTATGAATGTAACTGAGTGGTCGATATTTTTAGCAACAGGATTTTTAGGCGATATCTGTATTCGTATCGGGCGGCGAACCAGTGAGTATGCTAATTTCTTTATCTTTTTATCAATGGTGGCAGAGAAGAAAAGTGTTTGTCGATTCTTTGGAAGGTATTTAATCAGGTCCTGAATATCCTTATAAAAACCCAGATCAAGCATATGGTCGGCCTCATCCAGTACCAAAATCTCAGTGTTATAGACTTTAACTACACCTTGATTGATGTAATCAAATAATCGACCTGGCGTAGCAATTAACACGTCAGTGCCATTTTTCAATCGTTCTACCTGCTGCGTTTGATCAACACCTCCATAAATGGCTGTAAACTTTAATGAGGTGTTTTTACCAATTTGTTTAAACACATCAGTTATCTGACGAGCCAGTTCGTGAGTGGGCACCATAACAATGCAGCGAACACCTGCATCACGATTTTTACGTTTCTTTTGCAGAAGTTGAAGAATGGGAATCACAAAAGCGGCTGATTTACCTGTTCCTGTTTGTGCAATGGCCAATACATCTTCTTTTTCAAGTATGGCCGGAATGGCTTTAAACTGTATATCAGTTGGGCGTTTATAGCCTAACAGATCAATGCTTTTGGTAATTTTTTCATTTAAGCCAAACTCTGCAAACTTCATCTTGTATCAATTTTCGGCAAAGATACGATTTAAAGTAAGAAAGTAGGGATAGGTGAATGTGTAATACTTGCTAAGTATCACAAAGGTACCTAGCAAGTATTAAGCAATATTACTGACTTATTCTGAAATCCTTAGCCGCAACATATACCAACTTACATAGGCAATAAAGAATAGTGTCAGGCCATAAATTGTACTTAAACAAGCGGCCTTTAATCCTGCCGCTAATGCTGAGTGACTAACACTTCCCATTCGCTGTACAACATCCAGAATTTCGTAGAATCCAAGCGCATTGTATACCAGACCGGCAAAAAACGCCATACTTCCCAGGTATAAAATACTGTTGAGAAATTTTGTGTTCGCCTTTCTACTTTTTATGTATTGAATTAATACATATACAGCCATAACAATTGCGGCCAATCCAAATAAAGTAATAATCGACATACCTTGTATGCCCCCAAAATAGAGAAAATCAATCATGTTGAATCAATTTGGTTTAACAATATAGGCTAAACTTATGAGCGAACAATCATGCATCAAAAAAAATGCGATTAACAGCATTAAATGTAAGATAAACTAAGACTTTGAGAGCTTAAATGACCCATTGGTTGTTAATCCTGATAATGGTGCTGTTCACCGCATTTTAATTACAAACATTAAAATACCCTTTGATTTTTGTTAATTTGGTCCAATGCTTAGCCTTAAAAATATCGATATCCGAAAACTGGTAATTAATGGAGTATTTGCCATTTTTTGGGTTTTTGCATTTTTGTTTTTCAATTTTTTTTATGGAGGTGCTAATGTTTCCAAAGAGGTATCTCGTACCTTCTCAGTTATCTTCCTCTTTATCTCTTTTGTATTTGTTGATATTCACTATCGCTTTGTAACCAAGCCTTACTTAGGAGCAAAGCATTATTTTCGTTTTGTATTATTCTCGATTTATATATTTATCCTTGCATTCTGGCTCAATAGTGTGTTGTCGTTTGTCTTACATCTGTTATTTTGGGATTTTGAAAATGAAAATAGTATTGAGCAATCAAGTAGGATCAGTTATCAGATTGGCGGTGTAAATATGGTGGTTTTTGGTGGTGTTGCTTTACGTTTTATGATTGAGACACTAAACTTACATAAGCTAAAAGAAGAAAAAGAAAAACAAGCCATCGAGGCAAACTTAAAGCTGAAGGAGGTTGAGTTAAATCTTCTAAAGAGTCAGATTAATCCACATTTTTTGTTCAATGCGCTTAACTGCATTTATGGTTTAAGTCTCGATAAGTCGGAACAGACTCCCGACGTTATTTTACAATTGTCTGAAATATTGGATTACATGTTGTATAAAAACCAAAATGAAGTCCTTATAGGTGAAGAAATAAAGCAAATAGAAAACTATACTGCTATTCAGAAGGTTCGATTTGGAGATAGCCTGCAATTAAACTACACCAAAAACATTGAAGAGGATAAGCGTATTGCTCCTCTGCTAATATTAACAATTGTAGAAAATGCATTTAAGCATGCTAAAGTTGACTCGCAAGGAAAGCGATTTGTAAGTATCGATATACAGGGGCAAGATAATATTGAAGTAAGAGTTTGTAATTCTTCAATAAATGAGGTTTCTATTAATGAAACAAGTGGCCTTGGGATTAAAAACCTAAAGCGACGGCTTGAATTGCTATATGGAGATCGACATCAATTATCGATTGATCAGCACCGCAACCAATTTGTTGTTCAACTAACCTTGAAAGCTATATTAAAATGAGAACCTGTCGATGCATCATAATAGATGATGAGCCTATAGCTATTAGAGTATTGGAACGGCACCTGCAAGCTTTTCCCGAGATGGAAGTGAGAGCAACATTTAATTCAGCTACCAAAGCACTATCTTTTTTGCGTCAATATTCGGTTGATCTTATTTTCTCCGATATTGAAATGCCCTTAATGAATGGACTGGAGTTTTTAAAAGCATTGAAACATCAACCATCTGTAATTTTCACAACCGCTTATCGAAATTATGCTGTTGAGGCCTATGATATGGATGTTGTAGATTACCTGATGAAACCAATTTCTTTAGAGCGCCTTGGGCGCGCAATTAACCGCTTCTATGAAAGAATGTGCAACAACGCAGAATTGGTAGATGAAACCAAAGATACCATCATTAATGTCAAGGTAGATAAGAAAATTCAAAGGCTGAGAACCGAAGATATCACATATGTTGAAAGCTTGGGAGACTACATTATTATTCATCATCAAAATGAAAAACTGATATCCCGTGAACGAATTAGTATGATGGAAGAGCAATTAGCAGCACATGGTTTTGTTCGTATTCATCGCCAATATTTGGTTGCACTATCAAAAGTTAATTCTATTACAGGTAATATGCTGTCGATTGATAATCAATTATTGCCAGTTGGGCGTACCTACAGAAAAGAGTTGAAAAATAAATTAGGATTCTAGTTACCGTGGTTTATATCTAAGTTTGATCAAAACTGTGGCGCTTTTACAACATGCAGTGGATATCATAAGTGATGCGTATTTTTATTATCATTGTTTATTCATAAACCTAAATCAAAACAATGATCTACAATAGTCACATCCATGTTTTTAAGAATGAGGACATTCCTCGCGGTTTCCTTCCACTTGGCTTAGTTCGTGTATTATCCACTAAACCAGGTTTCAGGGTTATATCGCGTATTTTAAACAATATCAATCCTTTTTCAGATAATGACACCTTTGATCGCTATGTGAAGTTTGTAGAAATTGGACGAAAAAAATCGCAGGAGGATATTTTTAAAGAATGTCAACGATTTTATCCGCGTAATAGTAAGTTTGGTGTGTTGGCTATGGATATGGCTTTTATGGGGGCAGGCAAAGTTCCTCGTCCATACATAGATCAATTGCAAAGATTGGGAGAACTGAAACAAAAACATCCGGAGGTGATCCCATTTGTACACATCGATCCTCGTCGTGAAGGTTACATGGATATACTAAAACAATGTATTGAAGAATGGGGATTTCAGGGGGTGAAAATATATCCACCGTTGGGCTACTTCCCTTATGATGAGCGGATGTATCCGGTTTATGAATATTGCCAAAAGCGTAATTTACCAATCATCACGCACTGTAGTCCCTTTAATCCGGTTCGATTTAAGGGTAAGAAGAAGGAACTACGAAAGCTACTTGAAAAGTCACGCGATAAGATTAACACTCGTGGCATGAGTCGCAAGGTGATGTGTTCAAAATTTACTCACCCGCTTAACTGGGAATATGTAATGGCTGATTTTCCGGATTTAAAAATTTGCTTGGGACACTTTGGTTCATCACACTATTGGAAAGAATTTTTGGATAATCCCGGTGGGCCCGATAATTGGTTCTTGATCATTAAAGAAATGATTGAGAAACATCCGAATTTATATACCGATATATCTTTTACACTTAACGAGCAGGAGTTTTTTCCGCTTCTTAAAGTGTTATTGCAGGATGAAGCCATACGATCAAAAATACTCTTTGGATCGGATTATTATATGGTAGAAACGGAATCCACTGAGCGTCGCTTTAGTATCGACTTAAGAGCTTATTTGGGTGAGATTGATTTCTTGACCATTGCCAAAGATAACCCGGAATGTTTTTTTGAAACACAACTAGAAAATTAAGTAGTTGATTTGCTCGCAGACTATTTGTATGTTGCCTGTGCATTTCAATCTAAAAATTTCAACAGACATTTTATATAACCTCAAAAAATAAGTATATGAATATTATGGTATTATTGGCCGGCGTGATAGCTGGTTTTGCAACGATCGGTCATTTTACAATGGGAACTAAATTGTATTTAAAGCCTTTTCTGGGCACTGAATTGGATTTGATTCCTAAAAATGTAATTCTATCGGTATTTCATTATATCTCGGTTTACCAGATTTTATCATCGCTGGTGTTAATTATGGTTGGTATTAATTTTGAAAATTGTCAGCATGATCCTACCATGCTTCTCAATTTTGTAGGGTTAAACTATGCCGTGTTTGCATTGGTGCAGATTGTAATTGCATTAACATCATCGGTTAAAGGTGGTTTATTTAAGATGTTTCAATGGATTTTCTGGATATTAATAGCTGTATTGATATTCATCAGATAAAAAAATAACAGGCCGCTCAAGGGTTAAAAAGGGCGGCCTGTTCAAAAATCAAGTTAAACTGATTTAAAGGGTATTTTAAGAAACTACTTTATTAGCAGTTATCCATTCATTATAGGAACCATCATATACTTTTACATTCGTATAACCCAACTTGGATGTCATGATGGTGTAAAGTAAACCTGCGCGTGTACAGGTTTGGCAGTAAAGAATCACTTCTTTATCTTTGCTTACTCCTTTTGAAGCGAAAAGTTTATTTAATTCTTCTGCCGATTTTATTAAGCCTTTGTCATCGCGCATTAAATCTGAATTAATACTGATGGCACCTTCGATATGACCTTTACTTTTAGGATCAGTACCGTTAAAATATTCATCTTTACGCGCATCCACCAATACTACATTACTCTTACTTTTCATGGTTTTTACGTCGGCCATTGTTAGATAGGTCGATTTGTCCAGTGAAGCATTTACAGATGTTTTCTTCGGCATTTTTGGCATGCGGGTTACAGGTTTACGAGCAGCTTTCCATGCATCCAGGTTACCGTCCAGCAACTTGACATTACTCGCACCCATCATTTTCATAACCCAGTACATGCGACCGGCATTGCTACCTTTGTTACAATACAATACAATCTCTTTATTGAAATCAACACCGTGTGCACCCATTATCTTACATAACTCAGCATCACTTTTCAGAATACCTTCAATCGGTGTTTTTGTTGATAGTTCTTCAACCGGGAAGCTGATCGCATTACGAATATGCACTTTCTTGTACTCAGCCTCCTTACGGGCATCGATGATTAAAACCTTTGTATTGTTGATTTTACCTGCTAACTCTTTAACCGAAATAAAATCACCCTGTGCAGCTGCCCCAATTGTATAGATAACAAGCGCTGCTATTATACTTAATCTCTTCATTCTAATTGTTTTATTGGTTAAAATCTCACTTGTAACTGTACATACAAGCCATCATTGTTTATTTCATTTGGTTCTTCTGCACGATACAGGTAGTTCACTTGCAGGCGAGTCCAATCATTGAAGAAATAGTTGGCACCAAAAGTCATTACGTCTTCACGATAGTCGTTTAAGCCAGCATCGAAAAATTCATATTTAAAAACTGGTTGAACATTCCATTTGGTCATATACATGGCCTGAACGTAAGCACCTTTGCGCTCATCGCCAAGAGCGATTAGTTCGCCGCCACAACCGCCACCTAAAGAGCGGTCGTATTCACCTTCATCAACAATATATTCACCCATAGCTCTGAAGTTGCCGTAATTAATTTCAGCCTCAATGGCATAGGATGTTCGTTTGTCATCATCGTTGGTTGGATAACCTACGCGATAACTACCTCCAAGGTATAAGAAATCAAGAGGGTGAAATACAGCACGTCCAATAATATCCTTAGAGTTGTTGTTGTCTTTTTTAAGGCCGGCTCCATTCATATAAGCCAGACGATATTGGAAGAAAGTGTTGCGATCACCACCCAATAACATGATACCCAAGTCGCGCTGGGGAACGACTAACTGATCGACGGCTCTTGAACGATAGATAGTGTGTAATCCGCTACATGCAGTTCCACCTAAATCCATACTGAATGGATTTTTAAATGAACCCATCGAAATTTTAGCCCAGTCCCAGCGTCCGTATGTGATAAATGCATCTAATAAGTAGGCACTACCATTACTACTTAGCATTGGACTCATCTCCATTACCACATAGTACGAGAAATCGTAAGGGATATTACCAGTTGCACCTAAGCGTGCTCTTCTAAAGCTGAAAGTACTTGTGGTTTCGTCGGTATATTGCTGATCATATTCGGCTTGCAGGAAACCAAACACCTTTAATGCTTCATCATCACCAGCGGCTTCTTCACAGCCCTGAGCCATTGAACTGTATGGCAATAGCATAAGGGCAAATAATATTATAAGGAGTTTATTCATGATATGCAATGTGTTAGAATAGTAAAAAAATCCGCCCGGGAAGGGCGGAATGAATGTTAATTAATTTATTGTACTAATGGTAAGTCCTTAGAATTTGAATCACCACCCCATTGATTAGCTGTCCAGCTATCTTCTGAGTTGAATAATTTGTTCATACCAAATGTTAGACTATAAGCATCATAACCTAATACACGTAAGTAAGCAGTGATAACAGCAGAAGTTTGACCTGTGTAACAGTAAGTCACTACTTTTTTACTTGGATCAAGATTAGTTACAGAAGAAATATCTGCTGAAGAAGGCTTAATTAATAGTTCGTGTAAACGGTAAGCACCTGTGATGTGACCAAAGGCACCATAATCGTTTGTATTAAAGTAGTTGTTGATGTAGTAGTTGGTTGGTGTAGCCAATACATCACCAGCACTAGCAGTTTTAAAACCTTGCGATACTACATATTCTACTCGTTCTCTTAGAATGTCAGCGCCTTCAGTAGCCGTTGACATAAATTCAGGAATATCGTACACGTTCGGTGTTGGAGCTGTGGCATCATACGTCCAGTTGGCGTGACCATCAGCCAGATTATCGGTTTGTGCACTCCAGCTATCTGTGTTTGCATTCCAACCACTCATACCCCATTTAAGAGCTTGCGCATCATGGTAACCATATAAGCGAAGTAATGAAGTAGCATAACAAGCAGTTTGTCCGGTATAACAAACAACTAAAATTGGTTTGTCGGCATTAGCTGCTGCAGTCAGAATATTTTTAAAATCAGGCACATTAACAGCACCTTCAATATGACCCTCAGTAAATTTGGCTTCACTTCGGATGTCAATCACATATTTACCACTTACATCTCCATCAGTAGGGGCACCCATAACGAATTTAGCACCGTCTGTGTTTTTTAATACATGGTTCAGATCCATATCAATGTCAACCAGGTGATCCATTAATACCTGAGCCGGATCAACAGAAGGGTTATCATCGTTGTTGTCATCTTTACAACCGGTAAAAACTAATGCACTAATGGCAAGCATTAAAAATGAATAACGAAATAGATTTTTCATAACTAAAAGGATTTAATAATTAAAGTTTAATTTGTTTATGATCTTTGATCTTACATCTTTTTTCTTTTGTCTTATATTTAGAACTAGCAGCCTCCGCCATCGTCGTGTTTGGCCGGGCCTCCAGCTAACATCTCGAGGTTTTTGTCACAGTAATCAGGATAAGTCAATTCCCAGTTTTTCCAGCCTCCATCAAGTACGAGTACTTTTTTATAACCCATGGTCATAAGTGTTTGGGCGGTGAGAGTAGAGCGCTTACCCTTCTTGCAATAAAGTACCAGTGTTTCTTTTTTTTCCGGCATGTATAGTCCTTCGTTTTCCCAAAATGACTCAGTAGCAATATTAAATTCGATGCTTCCGCGAGGAATGTTAACCGATCCAGGGATGAATCCATAGTAATATTCGTTGCTTTGACGAACATCAATTACATTGAAAATTTCTTCTGACTCCATAATTTTCATGAGTTCATCGGGCGTAACGGTGGTCACGACTTCAGCAGCTTGATCAACCATCATATCGACCGTAAGGTTAGTTGGTTGTATCTGACAACTGTAAAGGCCTATCAGGCAAGCGGTATATGCTAATAATCTCTTCATAATATTTTAATTAGTTGCGGTTTCTGGTTCTTTTTCGTCTTCTTCCAATTCTTCATAGCCGGTGATCATTGCCTGCAGATTAGAAGTAATAGTATGTCCTGTTGTAATCAGGTAAAGATGAGCTATAACAAAGGCAACCAATAGGAAGGCACCTAGCGTATGCAGTACTGCTACTGTTTCAAGCCCTTCAAGAGCAAATGGTTTATCAGGGTAATGAAAGAAAAGGTAAAGAAAGCCTGTAATTAGCTGTACCGGAAAAACCAGTATAATTAACCCAAAATAGATAATGCGCTGTAAAGGATTCAGCTTACTGTCAACAGTCTTTTTTACCGGGTGAGGCTCCTTTTTAAAGATGCCCGATATGTAATACATAATTTGCGATTTCACATTGTTTCTAACTGGTACAAACTGTCGACTTTGGCCGGTTACTAACATCCAGAAAATGGCAAATATGGTAAGGATGAGGAAGGCCCAACCGGCTGCTGAATGCAATCGTACCGATGTTTCAAATCCAAAAGCCTCGAAAGTGCTGTGAATTTCAAAACCTGTAACCATTAAAAGGAGGATGAGCATCATTTGTGTCCAGTGCCAAAAGCGCTCAAAACGGCTGTATATTTTTACTTTATTCATGATTATCTGTTTTTAAAGAAGGCTACAATGCGACCAAGAAAGTGAGCAACGATACCTATCAGAGTTAAGAAGATGAGTCCAAAACCGGCGTAGTCAACCGATTTGTTATAATCGCGACCTGGCAGATAGAAATCTTTTAAACCAGCTAAACGTCCATCACGCTGATGACATTCTGTGCACGACAATGTTTGCTCTTTAGGTGAAACCATGTGATTAATCGGCCAGTAGACCTCTGAAGCAATAAAATCGTAATTGCCGCTATACGGACGATTATTATACTCCATACCCAAGCGGGCAGCTGTATCCCAATCGAAATCTTTCCAGAAGGCGCCTTGTCCTTTTTCCGGTGCCCAAAGTTTAAGACTTATTAATGTATTGTTTTCTGTGTCATAAATCTGTTTGCCACGGTGTACTTTTACAGGCCATATTTTGGCTGTTGAATCACGATACTCACCAAAAAGAGTGTTGATTTTAACCGGAACCTCAGAAATTGTGTCAGTTGAAAGGTAGTGGTCAACGGTTCCGTTAAACCAATAATATTCTGGTTTAACATGGTCGTCCCAAACGAAGTTACCCTTAATGGATAAGTAATTGTGATTACCATCGGCATCATCTTCAGAATAGCCATGTCCATGTTCGTCAGTTTGCCCTGCTGATGACCAGTCCCAATATAATTTGGTGGCATTCACCTTGGCGTACTCAGGAATATGGCAAGTTTGACAGGCAACTTTCTCGAAGTGATTATCCAATACTTTGTCGTTATGTGGAGTTGTTGTGTGACACTGATCGCAGTTAATCCGGTTGTGATTGGCTGATGAAACCGAATACAATTTACCCATGATATTATGGCGTTCGGTTGTATGGCAATCAACACAACTCATATCTGGTCCGTCAGCTGCCATATGCACATCCACATCTTTAGTGCAGCTTAATAAGGCTTCTTCCAAATCACCGTGCTTGACATTATTTCCACCGCCACCATAAAAATGGCAGATACCACAGTTATTCTTCTTAGGTAAACCAACATTCTGAGCTACATAAGGATAATCTGGCACCTGATAAGCTGCATTGGCAGTCTCGGCAGTTGCCGGCATTCCGCCTTGTCCTTTTTGCTTAAAATATGTATCTGTTTGGTCATGACAAACCAGGCAATCAATGTTGCGGTTGTCAGCAAAGTCAAAGGACTTGTCTTTCCAGCCTAAGCCAATATGACAACGCATACATGAGCCATTGTTACCATTAGCACCGGTACAAAAGTTATTCAAAAGGTTTTTCTTACCAACTGAAACAAGCCCTCTTCCCGGAATCTCTTCTTCTCGCTCCCATTTCCAGTGAGCCGTAGCCATTATCTCCTCGTCTCGACCTGTATGACACGACAAGCAAGCTTCAGTTACATCCTGGGGTGTTTCAAAATCCTGCTGTAGAATTTCGAATTGAGAATGATCGACCGATGAAATATGCTCCGACTTTAGTTTAACATTGACTTTATCAGGGTCACTTTTATAAGCAGCCACCTTAAAGGTTAATAGCAATACCGCCAACGGGAGCAATAAGCTGACTAATAATGCTACTACTGATTTTGAGAACCGATTCTTCATGTGATGTGTTTTTTCATATCTCACGGAACTTCCAATCGTTGTTTCTGATAATAAGAATTGACTGGTCGTTTCATGTTAATTGGATTCGAAGCAAAATTAGCTTTGAAGAATTTTTTCTCTATATAAATGAGGCTGTAACAAAACGGTCTTTGCATTGTAACTTGAAATCTTAATGTATGACGCAGATCAAGAAAAAGTATGACGCATTACGAATTAAATCTTGTAACTCGTCAGATGATTTAATGTATCATTACATGATAATAAACGATGTAAATTCATTGTGTTTTACTATGAGTTGATTCATAGATATTTAACATGAGTAAAATCATAATAGATAAGCATTGGATGTGACAAAGTATTATTATTTTTGTGTAACCCCTTTAAGTTAGTGCTATGCCAAAGTCAGTTGTATATAATGGATGTTCAGTGGGAGAGAACCCGCTTTGTTGTTTTGATGATTTAACACAAGATGAACTTGATTTTGTTGAAGAAAACAGCGTTGAAGTGGAGTATAAAAGAGGAGAAATCATTTGTAAACAAGGTTCATTTGCATCGCATATAATGGTGATGAAGGAGGGATTGGCAAAAATTTACCTTGAAAATGGTAATGATTCCCTGATATTAAAAATTCTGCCAGCCGTTAATATAATTGGTCTACCGGCTTTGTTTGATGGCAATAATACTTTTCCATATAGTGCCCAAACTTACATGGACTCAACCGTGAAGTTGATTGAGATAGGAGCATTTAAGAGTCTTATAAGCAGTAATGGTAAATTTGCCGGGCAGGTAATAAGTATGCTTGCTGAAAATTCTGTGATTATTAATGGCCGCTTCTTCTGTTTGACAAAAAAGCAAACCTATGGTCGACTGGCAGACGTTTTACTTTGTTTGTCAAACAGGATTTATAAAACGGATAAGTTTCCGTTGCAATTAACCCGAAAGGATTTAGCAGAGTTGGCCAGCATGTCTGTTGAAAGTACCACCCGAATACTGACCAAATTTAAAGAAGAGGGTTTAATCGCTTTGCATTGCAACGAAATAGAAATACTAAACGCCGATAAACTTTTGGAGATTAGTACGATTGGTTAATAACCTGAGTTCGATTTAAATTTTAGAACTCAGATTGAAATAAAATACTGATATACAAGAAATAATTTTAGAGGAATAGTAAACTATTGCGATAAAATTTGACGCAGTAGATCAGTTTTTTGTTCAAAGCTTGACATTTCCACTTACAAACAGCGATTTTCTTCGTGTAATCGACTCAAAATAGCCCGCTATTCTTTTATCAATATACACTTGAAACTCACTATTTGTAAGCGTTCTGAGTTCAAAATTTTACGTCGAACTCAGGTTGATATGTAATTCAATTAATGAATTAATAACTGCATATATATATACTGCAACAAGCTTGGCTGTGCGGTTATCGGCATCAAATCGGGGAGAAACTTCAGCAAAATCTATACTACATACTTTACCTGTTTTAATGATTTCCTTGATGAGCTGAAGAACAAGTTCGGAATCTAAACCAAATGGCTGTACTGCAGAAACACCTGGTGCATGGGCGGCAGACAATACATCAGTACAAAGAGTTAGATAAACCTGGTTTTTATCGGCTACATACTTTTGAATAATCCCATTAACTTTCTCCAATGAGTTCTGAGATATTTCTTTGGCCAGTATATATTCTGTGCCTATTTCGTCTGCTTTGGCGAATAAACTTTGAGTGTTGGCGTATGTTTGAGGACCAATGCATAAATAATTAAAGTCTAAGTTATCGTTTTTACAAATCTGGTGAATCTGGTTGAACATGGTGCCGGAAGAGCCTTTGTCAATGACAGGTCGCAGATCCAGATGAGCATCGAAGTTTATGATAGCCGGAGCCGATTGTTTTGCTCTAAGAATACCATTAAAATGCCCCAATGCAATTTCATGTCCGCCACCCAATAAAATCGGGAAGAAACCTTGATCGATTATAATTTTAACAGCTACGGCTAATGCTTCCTGAGCTTCTTCAAGATTGTCGTCGTCGCAGATAATGTTGCCAGCATCGAATAATTGTGCATGAGGCAGGCAGTTGGCTGGCCAGTTAGCCATCTCTTGTCGGATACTTGCCGGACCATTGGCTGCCCCGGGGCGACCCATATTGCGCTTAACTCCCTCATCACAACAAAATCCAAGAAAACAGATGTTTAGAAATGAATTGTCGAGATCAACTGATTGATTCAAATTAATGGGTTGAATAATCTGATGCCATCTGAAAGCTGAACTGTCGGTGCTGCTGTCTATGCGACCAGTTAATTTGTCTGGTGCCTGATACCTGTCTAGCATGAATACTTTTTTTGCAAAGATGGAGCATCGTACTTGTGCAAACACTGACTTGTATCAATTAACCGAGATCTGTCATTAGGAATTTTGAAATTCCTATATGTCAGCAGGTGAAAGCCGTATCGAGGGAATCCCAATATAGAAAATCTTACATTGCAGATCTTTTGCAATGTTTAGATATTCTTGATCGAATTGGCAATTAAGATTTTGTCTAATGACAATTTTGGGATTAAGCCAAATGCAACACAAAATGAAGGACTACACTTATCAATCTTCATAGATAGTGATTTCTAACCGATTGTTTACAACCCAGAAGATTTGGGACGTGCAGGAACGCTTAGTTATTTTATTGTCTTTAATTCACTTAAAACAAAGTTAGAAATGTTATTTTTATAGTAATATTTAAAGCTTATTTCACGACCCATCCTTTTGTGTGGGATGAATACAATTCTAGATACAAACCACTCGGCTTCACCTAAGATAAGAAGCTCTGTTCCTTCAAAATCGAAGACATACCATTTCTTGTTTTGTGGATTTTCCTGGTCAGGTTTTGAATACTTAAACTTATTATCAATGAAAAACAAATATGTATTATTGTAATTATCCATCATTTGTTTTCCAATTAATTCGTTTTCTATCTTTAAAGACCTGTTTTGGTTTGTGGTTAATATTGGCACAAGCTTTCTTAACGAGATATCATTTGAGTTATCAAGCCTAAAGACAATACTGTCCAAATAAAGTTTCTCAATTTTTAGTACTTGATTTATATCAGGGAGTTGCAATTTAAGAGTTTTGTTTTCTAGCTTCCATTTTCCATTCACACTTTCAATTTGTAACGATCCTTTTGAGTTGTCAATTTGTCCTAATGTGAGAACTTCATTGCTCTTAAAGTCCATCAATAGAATGTAACCACTAGTCAACTCAGCAATCCACTTCCCCTTTAGGTTTATACTACCGCCTAAACAATTTGTTATTGCTAGTAAATTAAATAATAAGAAGATGATTCTTAATTTTCCCATATTATGCTTGTTGACTTAATTAACCCCAAGTGCGTGGCTGACTTCTATACATTATTGCGGCGTGTTGCAAACGTTTTTTATTCTATGTTAAAGTAATGAAAATTTGGCTCACAATAATGAAACATATCAGTTTCATAAAATGAATTTGCTAATTCTAAAGCATTGCCTTGTGAATTTTTATCAACTCCGATAACATATCTACCTAATTTTTTTTCTTCGAGAATCCAAGTGTCTGTTAATAAGCAAAGCGTTTGTAATTTTTCTAGTTGCGTAGTGTCATTGAGCCTGGCTATAAATTCATCTGCATAACTCATCAACTCTGTGCAATTAAATCCGATACAAAATTGTCCAGTGTAGGTATAAGCTGCAAAATCCACTTTATTATCTTTTTGAATGTCACTGATTATATTACTTATTTTAGTACACGTTTGTGTTGTTTTAAATTTTCTAATTATCAGTGTATTATTCTCTTTTTCAAGGACACTTAAATTTTGGTTGTCAAAGATATTTGTTCCATCCAGGAAATCATTCATCTCCGAAATCGAACTTTTGCTATTAAATCCGATTAGAAGGTAATCATGTTCTATGATACTGTCGATGTAATATTTTTCATCATTATAGTAGTAAAAGTGTTCAGTCGGACAGTCGTTGTAATTAATAGGTTGATTATCCTTCTCACAAGATACTAAAGTCAAAATCCAAAGCAACGTAATAATCTGCAATCTAAACATTGTGTTTTTTATTACAAGATGTATGAAAATGGTGACGGTTGCGTTTAATGCATTCTACGGTTCGGCTGCACAAGTCTCCCAAATATATCTAACCTCCTTATACTTTGTAAACCATTGTTGTGCCCAAGCATTTATTTTTCCTAATGCCACCTATAATCTGTTTTAGCAAGAGGGTCTATGTTTTTGAATTGGTCGAAATCCATATTTTTATTTTCTTCCCACCAATCACTATACGCTTTTGCTACAATCTCGTGGATTTCTTTACTAGATTCAACACCAAAGGGTTCTTCTTTTTTCTGAATAATTGGATTTAGAGATGGAAATCTACCAATTAAATATTCACTGTCAATTGCTACAGTACGAATTGATTCAATTGTCCATAAAACATATATCCCTAGAGAGCATTCAGACAGATAAGATGATGAAATCCTGTTAACCGGAAAATCTGCTATCATTTGGGTTTCATTACTATATACAAGTAAAGCAGGAATATCCTTTGAAGTGAAACTTGGTAGTTCTAGTGATTCATATGTTCCGGTTTTTAATTGTTCGATATATTTTTCAACACTTAGGTTATTAGTTTCATCACTATCATCCTTATCACACGCCAAAATGCTAATCGTCAAAACGCAAAACACTACTAATTTGAAAGTTTTCATGATTAAGAGTTTTAATATTGGTTAATACATATATGATGGATAAATTTTCAATTGGGTTGCGTCATCGTGTTTGGGCACAACTGGTCAAGTACATGAAGCGTAGCCTGCCGATAGGTGGCTATGATTTTATATACATTGTTGTGTAACGTCTTTTATTCATAGTTGGGAATATTCAATCCCAAAATTATATTTCTATTTGCTGTCCAAATTCCGTTTTCCTTTTCAAGCTTTACAATTCCAGAACCACCTCGATTTTTTTCGGATTGCTTTTTGTCTTCAGTAAGAGTTGGGTCGCTTTCAAAAAGGTAACTGTCAATGTAATAAGGTGTCGTATTAGGTTCTTTCACATAGATGTGGATATGTTCAGGCTCTTGTGCTTCTGGGTATGGTGCAGGTCTAAACGTGTAGAAAGTAAACTTTCCATCTTTGCCTGTTTTTAACCATCCTCGATACTGTCCGTGTCGTTTCTCCCATCCAATAGGATTCTCACTTGGTTTGTAAATTCCACTTCTGTCAGCGTGATAAACGTATAGTAAAACATTTTCTGTTGGTGTTTTCCCATCTTTCTGGAACACTGTTCCTGTTATCTTTATTTTCGGTTCATTCTCACGAAAACCTATAAGGGTATCTATTGATATAGGTGTTATGCCGAGCTTTTTATAATCCAATAAAGCTTCACAATCTTGGCAGGGGCCGCCAACGTTTCTCTCAATTTCAGAATTGGATTGCCCTTTACAGGAAATTGTAAAAAAAGTCAGAAGAAGTATTCCCAAATATTTTTCCATTTTCTTTATTTCTTAAATTGCTGGCAACGTCAGTTCGTCTAAAAACTT
>NZ_CEXQWX010000065.1:0-31107 GCF_982718395.1 Carboxylicivirga sp. | reverse complement strand
GCCTTGATACTATCAATAGTATTGGTTTATATGGTAATGGCATCGCAGTTTGAATCGTTATTACATCCTTTTACAATTCTACTAACGATACCTTTAGCAGGTGTAGGAGCGGTTTGGGCCTTTTATTTATTAGGGCACACTTTTAATATTATGGCTTACATTGGTATTGTGATGCTGGCAGGTATTGCAGTGAACGATTCTATAATATTGGTAGATGCCATTAATCAGTATAAACGCAGTGGATTAGGATTAAAGGAGGCGGTAATCGCTGCAGGTCAACAGCGCGTACGACCAATCTTAATGACAAGTATAACAACCATTTTAGCTTTATTGCCTTTAACGTTTGGCTTCGGAGATAGTGCAGCGTTAAGAGCTCCAATGGCTATTGCGGTAATTGGTGGATTGGTAACATCAACATTACTCACATTGGTGGTTATACCTTGTGTCTACTATGTTTTTGATCAACTGTTTAGGCGTACAAATTAGCATTGACAGGTATGAGAGAGTTAATCAATAGAAAAGTACTTGTCAGCATGTTATTTGTTGCTCTGACTATGTTAGGAGTGATATCCTACAGGCAATTATCATTTGAGCTGTTGCCTAATACAGATTATCCTTTATTGTTTGTTCAGGTGAGAGCAACTACAGAACTCGACCCGAAGCATATGGAGCAGGAAGGAGCAATACCAATCGAAGGATTGATAAGTACACTGGAAGGAATAGAGAAGATTGAAACAAGGGTCAGACCCGGTCAGGCGATGATCTTTGTTTATCTGAGCCGTAATGTTGATGTCAAATACAGTTATCTAAAACTGGTTGAGAAAATTGAAGGAGCATCCGGGGTATTGCCTGAAACAATGGTTGCTCAGGTGTTTAAGGCTGATATAGATCAGGTCAATAGCCAGTTTATGACCGTACAGGTGCGAGGAGAAGGAGGTGTAGATCGAATTCGTAACCTGGTCGAACAGGATATCAAGAGCAAGCTGGAGAGTGTTGACGGAGTATCATCGATAGAAGTATCTGGTGGGCGACAAAAATCAGTTGAGATCATAACCCGGCAGGATGTTTTGGATAGTTACGGACTAACCAGTGGACGAATTCGGCAACTGATAACATCAGGTCAGAATGAGAAAGTGTTTGCTGGTAAGGTCGTAAAAGGGCAAATGCAATATTACGTAACAGCTGAGGCGGATTATACTCATATCAGCGATATTGAAAATATTATTGTTAAATCTGATGGGCCTGTTTTACTGAAGGATATAGCTCAAATTAACTTTAGTGTTAAGGAAGATGATTCCTACAGCCGTGTAAATGGTTTAGAGTCTGTATCATTGGCCATTGCCAGAGATGCGCAGGTTAATATGATTGAGTTGTCTGATAATATGCTCCGTCAAATTGAATCTATCAATACTGATTATGCCGCAATAGGTATTGAACTGGTAGTTGTATCCAATCAGGCCGAAACAATGGAAAGTAACCTGGATGCCATTATTGAACTTGCTTTTGTAGGAGGCATCTTGGCCATATTTGTGCTTTGGATATTCCTGAATAACATTCCCTTGGTTGGAATGGTGATGCTATCGGTACCATTATCGGTTTATGGAGCATTTAATTTCTTCTTTGCATCTGATATTTCCATCAACATGCTCACTTTGGTTGGATTAGCCTTGGCCATTGGTATGCTGCTCGATAATAGTGTTGTGGTGATGGAAAACATTTATCGTGTAGCTTCTTTTGGACGCGATGATGGGGAAACCTGTGTTGTCAAAGGAACAAAGGAAGTTTGGCGTTCGGTTACAGCTGCAACCCTGACTACTATTTCGGTGTTTTTACCTTTTGTGTTTTCAGAGGAGATGATTTTCCGTGAGATAGCAAAGCACATCAGTGTTTCAATTATTTCAACCCTTTTGGTATCCTTACTGGTAGCGTTGATATTAATTCCAATGCTATCGCATTTGTTTTTGTCTGGTATTGTTCGACATCGTATTAGTGCTTTAGAAAAACTCGATTTACACAATAAACTCGTACAATATTATATCCTGTTACTTAAAGCAACATTAAGAAAACCAGCTGTAACAATTATAGGAATTCTCTTAGTGTTTTTTGTGGTGTTGCTCGTAAGTATTGGCATGAGTATTACTACGCAACAAGAAGCAGAAACAACTGAGTTCACAATAAGTGTGGAAATGTCTGCCGGATCAATGTTATCCAACACAGATAAGGTGGTTCGTGAAATCGAAACACGACTGGAGTCGCTTGAAGAAAAGGAAGATATCATTACTCAGGTGTATGAAGAGGAGGCATCTGTTTCTATAAAACTGCAGGAGGACTATAAAAGTATTGCTAAAAGAACAATACCTGAAATCAGATCTGATATTCAGGAACGGATCAGTGAGGTTGAAGGTGGAGAAATAAGCTTATCGCAAAGTTCATCGACTGCTATGGGAGGCGGTGGTGGTTTTGGATCGAATCCCGGGATGGGTATGATGATGTTTCTGGGTTTGGGTGAACAAGAAGAAAAGGTGGTTATTAAAGGTGAGGATTATGATCAGATGCTAATGGTAGCTAACGATATTAAGTATTACCTGGAGAATAACGTCGATAACCTGCAACGCGTTAGAGTTTCATCAGCAAACAGACGCCCTGAAATACATTTGGGTATGGATGCCTTTTTAATGGGCATGATGAATATATCACCATCCAATGTTGTATCAGAGCTTTTTACATTTCGATCTGAGGTAAGTTCAGGTGGGCAGCTAAAAGTTGATGACGAAACTTATGATATTATCATGAGGACTGTGGATGATGATCAACCCGATGAGACGCCTCCTAAAACAATGGGAGACTTGGAGAAACTTAATGTAACCAATAATCAGGGTGCTATTGTGCCATTACGTGATTTCTCTGAAATTAACTATGCTTCGGGAAGAACAGAAATACTAAGAGTTAACCAAGAGAAGCAAATCGAGGTGACTTATCGCTTTACCGATGAAGTAAATAACTCTAAAACTTTGCTGGAAGATGCCAGAGTGCAAGTAGACGAATTAGTAGCATCAATACCGGTTTCTTCAAAAGTTTCTTTAAAGGTGGTGCATGAAGAGGATATGTTTGCTGAATTTAAATTTTTGGGTTTAATCGGCTTGCTGTTGGTGTTTATGATCTTAGCTTCTGTTTTTGAATCATTAACAGCACCTGTTGTCATGCTCTTTTCAGTACCACTGGCAGCAATTGGATCTTTATTAGCGCTGGTGTTGACAGGTAACTCATTGCTTAATATCAATACTTTTATTGGCTTCTTGATTTTACTTGGAGTTGTAGTCAATAACGGAATCTTATTGATAGATTATTCACGGCAGTTACAACGAGAAGGGCATAATCATGCGCGCGCATTAATGCAAGCTGGTATTTCACGAATTAGGCCAATATCTATAACAGCTATCACTACAATAATTGCTATGTTACCGTTAGCCATGGGTAAATCTGAATACGTTGGAATATTAGGAGCTCCATTTGCGATTACTGTAATTGGCGGATTAAGTTTTAGTACAATACTTACGCTTGTTTTTATGCCAACTTTTGCTTTTGGAATGGATTCAGCATTATCATGGATGCGTGGATTATCCTTGTGGTTAAAACTTGTTATTTATGGAGGATGGACAGGCGGATTGTTGTTGGTTTACTTATTTTCGGATGCGTCGTTTGCCTGGCAATTGTTATATGGAGTTTTGATTATAAGTGGAATTCCTACAGTTGTGTATTTCATCAAATCATCACTGCGAATGGCTAGCTTAAGGTTAATAGATCAGGATGATACAGTTAGTATCACAATTAGAAATCTGGTCAAGATCTATGATCGGGATAGTCGTTTTTTGCGTGAATATAAAGCCAGACTGGTTAAGCAAGCCGAATTAAGAAAGAAAAAATCCTTACCGGAAAATTATCTGATTAAGAAATTGGTGTGGCAAATTCCATTGCTTGTATTTGCAGTATATTTCACATGGTATTATCTGGAAACTGCGTTTTGGGGTTTGATCTTTACCATTCTTAATTACTACGTATTTATTGGTATATATAATGATTTGGCCATTTTCTGGAGAAATAAAGATATAAATAAAGACCTAAAGTGGGATTTGAGAATACAAAAGGGGTTCAAGTATTTTTATCCTTTATTAGGGTCAATATTATTAACACTTTGTTGGGATGCCTTCACACTGGCTATTATTGCAGGATCAGTATGGTATATCCTGATTATTTTTGTTTTATCAGGGAAGAAGCTAAAACAAGAGAGAGTAAATATAGAACGTATCACTGGGCGTTTTTCAGGTTGGAGACGCACATATTACCGGATGTTGAGAAGTATACCGGGAATTGGAAAACAGAAAACACCTTTTAAGGCATTAAAAGGAATTTCATTGGAATTTAAAACCGGAATGATTGGACTGCTTGGACCTAATGGCGCCGGTAAAACAACTTTAATGCGAATCATTTGCGGTATTCTGGAACAGAGTTACGGTAAAGTGTACATTAATGGATTTGACACTGCTGAGCATCGCGAAGAGTTACAAGGTATGATTGGCTATTTGCCTCAGGAATTTGGAACCTACGAAAACATGACAGCATTTGAATTTTTGGACTACCAGGCTATTGTTAGGGGTATTGCAGAAGATGTTGTTCGTTCAGAACGACTTGAGTATGTGCTTAAGTCAGTACACATGTGGGAACGTAAAGATGACAAAATCGGATCATTTTCAGGAGGTATGAAGCAACGAATTGGTATTGCAATGATTCTGCTTCACTTACCTAAAATACTTGTAGTTGATGAACCAACAGCCGGACTAGATCCGCGTGAAAGGATCAGGTTCAGAAACCTCTTGGTTGAGTTAAGTCGCGAACGTATTGTACTGTTTTCAACTCATATTATTGAAGATATTTCAAGCTCATGTAATCAGGTGGCTGTTATGAGTAAGGGAGATTTGAAATATTGGGGTGAACCGGAACAAATGGTTAAAATCGCTGATAACAGAGTTTGGCAGTTCGATGTTCATGCTGATGATTTTGATGCAATCAATAAGGAACATCTGATTGTTCATCATATGAGAGACAGTAATCATATCAAGGTACGCTGTTTGTCCGATCAGTGTCCAGTGGATAATGCTGAAAGCGTTGGTGCTGTTCTTGAAGATGCCTATATATGGTTGTTAAAACATAACAGAGAAAAGAATGAATAAAACATCATTTATAAATCCATCCAAACTAAGATTGCTAATTAAGTTTATCAGGTATAACTTAAAAATTGTCTTTGGTAACAAGTTTGTATATTTTCTGGGTGCATCATTGATTTTTTATCTGCTGATAACCTCAATTAGTTTGTTCGCTGCAGATTCAGTGAGTGTGGAGGGCGTTTATTTTCAATTGATGTTCCCAGCCTTCCTGCTGATATTTTTCCCAACTACTTATGGTATACAGAATGATGAAGATGCCAGAATTCTTGAGATACTGTTTGGTATTCCTAATTACCGCTATAAAATATGGCTGGTCAGATTGTGTATGGCCTTTTTCATGGTATTCTGGTTTATCTTTCTGATGACCAACCTGAGTAGTGTTCTTCTCATAAATGTACCTATATGGGAGATGACTTTAAGGCTTATGGTGCCTGTTATGCTATTTGGTATGTTAGGCTTTTTTTTCAGTACAGTGGTGAAAAATGGAAACGGTACAGCTGTAATAGTGGTGCTTATTGGTCTGTTAGTTTGGATTTTAAACGGGTTTTTGGAGGCAAGCCCCTGGAATATCTTTCTAAACCCATTTGAATTACCATCTGGAATGAGCGAAACGGTTTGGGTAAGCATAGTACAAAAACATATTCGAACCTGGTTAATTGTAGCTTCCGTGGCAGCTCTTTGGGGCTTGTTAAATTTGCAGCGCCGTGAACGTTTTATAAAATAAAGACATAAAAAAAGCGCCAATCGGCGCTTTTTTTTTATACTAATGTTAGATTTTAACTGTGTATAACAGGCTTTTTGCCTTCAATAATGTCGCGGGCCATATCCAGGATAGTTGTGTCATCTAATTCTACAATTCCACCGTCCGGTCCTTGCTCGAGATGTATCCCTACACTTTTCCCTCGATCATAGTTGGCGCCGCCAAAGTAATTTCTTACTGTTTCTACGTCGAGGTTTAACTCATCAGCAATTGAATGAATGCTTCCATCAGGCAGACTATCTTTAATCTTCCTGAGTTGATTAAATGTGATTGTTCTTGTACTCATATTGAAAAGGTTTAATAGTAAATATAAGTCTGTAATAAAAATAGAAAATTAAATTGGAAATTAAAATTTACTTCATGCTATTTGTCTTTCATGTTGCCAATTTTAATAAATATTTAACGTCTGTTTCAATATTTTTTCTTAGCAGCAATGATTAATAAACTCAAATGACAGAAGACTATTTTTAAGACTGGATTTATTGCTGGTGATTACTTATTTTTAAAAGGTCTAAATAATATCAATAGAAATTAAAATTAAAAGATTATGGCAACAGTTAATCCGTACATTACCTTCAAAGGTAATTGTGAAGAAGCCTTTGGTTTTTATAAAAGTGTTTTTGGTGGTGATTTCGAATATTTAGGACGATTTAAGGACATGCCATCTGAACAACCATTACCAACAGAAGAGGCTGATAAAATAATGCACATCTCTTTACGAATAAGTAAAGAAACAGTTTTGATGGGGAGTGATGCGTCACCAGCATTCGGACCTCCATGTGAAATTGGTAATAATATATCCATATCAATTAATACGGAGAGTGAAGATGAAGCAAAAAACATTTTTAATGGCTTGTCTGCCGGAGGTAAAATAAATATGCCCCTTGAAAAGACTTTTTGGGGTGCGTTATTCGGAATGTTTACCGATAAATTTGGTATCAACTGGATGGTAAACTACGAGTACGAACAACCTGCTAAATAATTTTATTCTAAGATGAATGAGGAGTCCGAAAAAAATATTTCGGACTTTTTTTATGCCTTTATATCGGCACAGGTATTACTAGAGATTTTTAATTGCATTGTTACTTATGTAGATAATAGCCAGAAATTGGTTTTATTCGTTTGTAATATAACAATAATGAACATTTATATTATCTATTAATTCAGATGTTTTGTTCTTTTTATAAGAATATCTCCCTTCAAAAAATAACTTTAAAAAAATTAACAAATTTTTGTGTTTGTTAGATATAAATGTTAAATTTCGTTACGTATTTGCAAATATTGATTGATTTATAGGTGGTTGGAGTGACCTGTTTTATAGTCCACGTTTAAAAGTAAACGGTAGAAAAATCCTTCTACTTGCAGAATGATGAATTTATAGAGTTTTAAAAATTGCTATAATTCCTAATCAGTTAAGTTAATTGTGCTGATAAGGGTTTTGATATGATAAAATATCAAATCTAGCTATTGATTAATGTTGCCTATGGTTATATCTACAAAATTTATCAGTACTAAAAAATCCATCGTATTAGGGAAGCTGTTCTTCATATTGTACATCTGTTCAATAATGAATCAAATCGAGGCTCAAGGTGTATATTTCTCCCAATATTATTCCTCTCCCTTAGTTTTAAATCCTGCATATACCGGACAACATGAAGATAAATTCAGAATAGTAAGTAATACACACGTACAAGGAAATTATTTTAATGAAAATGTAATATCAGGAACACTTAGTTACGATCAGCAAATAATAATTAAACGTGCTGAAATAGGTGTTGGAGCTTGCTATACATACGACCGTTCATTAGCAAGTAACTTTCCTAAACAATCCATTAATCTTTCATTTGCTTCAGCATTAAGTGTAAGTGAAAGATCTGGTTTAGGTTTGGGAATTCAAGTTGGATACAATAACATGTTTATTTCGTACGATCACCTCAGTTTTCCTGAGCAGTACAATCGTGATACAGGGGGATTTGATACTTCTCTTCCAATTTCAGAAAACTTTGATGAAAACAACTCTGATTACGTAAATGTAAATGCCGGATTGGTATGGAGTTATAAAATGTCCAAATCATATCTTAGTACCGGGATTTCTGTACGACATTTAAATTCTCCTTCCTATCATTTAACTGACATCAAAAGTTCTATTAGTCAGAGGTATATTTATCATGTAGTTTATAAGAACTATGCCAATAATCAATTTCATTTTACACCAAGATTTTTATTCAGTCATCAAAGTTCAATCAATTACTTTATGGTTGGTTCAAGTATGCAAGTGAATAAAGATTTTGGTTTGGACAGCGCTAAAGGATATTTTTTTGGTGCTTATTATGCTTTCAGAGAGGAGATTGATGCCAATTCATTGATTGCTGTTTTGGGTTTTGAGAAAAGAATGTTTACAGCAATGCTGACTGGCGATTTTAATATCAATAAAAAAGTTGGGAATGTGCATAATCAAGCTTTTGAGATCACATTCATCATCAGAAGACCTGCTTTGGTTTTACGAAAAACGATAGTTCCATGGGTAAGTCATTAATTCTTAAAATCATTCTCATACTTATATTTGCAGGATTTGGTTACTCTGCTGTTTGTCAACAGAATAAGGTTGATGAATTAAAAAAATGGGAATTAAGTGATTATGCGGCTAGTGCAATAAGCCAAAACGACATGTATTCAGCAATGGTATTTTATTCTGAAATTCTGAATCGTGATCCTGACAAAGCTGAGAATATTTTGCAATTGGCGCATTCGTATTATCAATTGAGAGATTATGAAGAAGCTTTGACTTTATATCAAAAATTGACGGAAGCGAATGAACCAACAGCAACTATTTCCAAGGTTTTTATTTCGAAATGCTACATGCATGATGGTCGTTATGATGAAGCCAAACAGTTATTGCGTAAAATTAGATCAGAAGCAAGAAAAGGAAATTCAAATAAGAGTGATTTATATTCGATAGACGTTTTATTAGAAAGTTGCGATTATGCCATATCATTGAAAGATTCGATTTCCAAATTTGAGCTTAATTTACTTGAGGCTGGTGTCAATAATAAACACAAGGAGCTTAATCCTTTTCTAATTAATGATAGTTTATTGGTTTATGGAAGCTGTATTCAGGATGAGATACAATTTCAAAATGAGGAAGAAAATCCCCGGTTTCACTTTTATAAGAGTGAATTAACAGGTGACCATTGGATAAAAGGTGATAAAGCCAACGCTCCATTCTTTAATTTTGAAAATGCACATACTGGTGATGGTTGCTTTTCAATTGACAAGAAGCGGTTTTACTTCTCAAAGGCCATGAAAAACTCTTTTGGCCAACTCATTTATCAATTATATGTGACTGAGTTAAATAATAATCATTGGAGTGAGCCTGAAAAGCTAACATCAGATATCAATCTCGAATATTATTCGACCTGGCAGCCAACTATTGGTACATGTTATGACCCCGATCTGGAAGTACTTTATTTTATATCAGACCGGAAGGGTGGATACGGTAAGACAGACATATGGTATAGCATATATGACACCAATACAAAAAGCTATACAAAGTGTATAAACGCAGGTATTTATATAAACACATCTGGTTCTGAGATAACACCGTACTATGACCTTTCGACGCATACCATGTATTTTAGTTCGGATGGATGGATAGGATTGGGTGGCGTTGATGTTTTTTCAACAGTGGGTGAGACCACCAATTGGCAAACACCTGTTAATCTTGGTTTAGGGATTAACACCAGTTTCGATGATCAGGATTTTTATATAGCTAATAGAGGTAATTATGGTTTTATAACGTCGAACAGGCCATCTCCTCTTTATTTAACTAATGAAACCTGTTGTGACAATATATATAGCTGGCAGAGGCAATTGAATGCTAAGCGCAGAGTGAAAGGTCAGTTAATGCAAACCCGATATCAAATCGGAAAGATGTCTCACTTGTCGATTGAAAAGCCGGATAGTGTAATGCCTTTGTCCAAAATTCCACTTAATGTTTTCATAAATAAGGATACAATGGATTATGTGTATATAGATAAAATCCACACTGACGATGATGGCAGGTTTGAATATTTAGCACCGATAGACTATAATTTAAAACTCGTCATTGATGATCCTGGAGTATTGGATAAAGAAATAACATTAGAAGCTAATGCGGAATCAGATAGTGATATTGTAATTAAAACAGAACCTGTTAAAACACTTCCCCGTCAACCAATCATTTTGAACAACATCTACTATGCAACAAACAAATTTAGTTTAACTGAAGAAAGCAAGGCAAATTTAGACAGTACCTTACTAAAGTTGCTGCTTGAATATGAAGACTTATCTATTGAGATTATATCTCATACAGATAGTCAGGGAACATCGAATTATAATCTAAAGTTGTCACAGCGTCGGGCAGGTAGTGTAACGAAATACCTAACTGGCAATGGAATTAGTAAGCATCGTTTAATAGCGATTGGAAAAGGAGAGAATGAACCTATAGCTGAAAATACTAATCCAGATGGTTCAGATAACCCGGAAGGCAGAGCACTGAACCGACGAACTGAGTTTAAGGTGCATCACACAAAATAATCTATGGGGAAATATTTCGATAAAAATACAGCTGTTAAAATTGTTGATCTTTTTGTATTACTGAAAAGGAGCAGGGAGAACCAGTCTGAAAGGTATGTTACGCTACTTTTAAATTCCTACCTGGAATTTTATTTCACTAAAAGGGCCAAATATGAGTTGATTGAGTATTATATCGAGCAAGTAGCAAACTTACCTTTACATTTTGAAAGTGACTCTTCGATCTGGTGCGAGGAAGTAAGGAAAGAACTGGTAGAATTATCAAAATACATTAATCAAAAACAAAAATTCCAGCTGGCATTCACTTGTTTTGAATATTTACAGTTTATATCGGAGAACTACACAAACAATATTGATGCAGATTGCTATGAAGAATTAAATAATTTAATAATAGCAAGTTTTGAACTCGATGAAGCAGTTTGTAACGATGTTAAAACAATGTTGTCCAATAATTTCTCACTTGTTGAAAAGGCAGAGAATCTTCTGATTGTTGGAAATTTTAAATACCATCAGCCAAAGACTTATGTTACTATTGCTGTTGAAGAACTAAAAGGTAAGTTATGGTTCTATTATATTGCGCAGATTGATTGTTTTGTATTAAAATATATCGGAGATGCTGAGGTTCTTCTGAACAAACATATTCTGAATTCAGATTGTATTTACCAGTTGAACAAAGGAGGTATCATAAGTAATAATAACAAGATTGTCGTTTCGTATTCGCAGTTAAAGTCGAAAGTAATGCAAAGGCGGGAAGTTTTAATAGAGCTTGAAGCTCAAGATCTCTCGTATAATTACAGAAAATCTACTCAAGGAGTAAAACCACTATCAATTAAAATTCAAGGAGGAGAATTGCTTTCTATTATGGGAGGAAGTGGTACAGGAAAAACTACTCTGCTAAGCCTTTTAAGTGGAAGAATCAAACCTGATAATGGAGATGTATTTATTAATGGTATTAATCTTCACAAAAAGGAACAAAACAACGACTTATTTAAGCAAATTGGATTTGTGCCACAGATTGATCTATTGAATGAAGATTTAACTGTGCAACAGAACCTATGCTATAGTGCACAATTATCTCGTGATAACTTGTCCAAAACAGAAAAAGAAGCTAAAGTTGATCAACTATTAATAGAATTGGGATTAAATAAATCGAAAGATTTAAAGGTCGGTACAGCTGTAGATAAAGTTATTAGTGGAGGACAACGTAAACGACTAAATATCGCTTTAGAGTTAATCCGTGAACCTTCGATTTTGTTTGTTGACGAACCTTCTTCTGGTTTATCTTCAAAGGATGCTTTGCAGGTTATTAATATGCTTCGTGAGATTGCAGATCAAGGTAAAATTGTTGTAATAAATATTCATCAACCTACATCGGAGATATTTCATTTATTTGACAAGCTGGTGATTATGGATAGAGATGGATATCCTGTTTATTTTGGAGAACCTTTCTATGCAGCCAGTTATTTTAAAAAGCACTTAAACTTAATTGATTCTGCCATTGATGATAGTATGCAGATTGGGTATTATAATCCCGAGCAGATTATGGATTTAATTGAGTATGAAAAGGTTGATGGAAAAGGAAATTCAACTAATGAACGCGTTTTTTCTCCGGCGGAATGGCATCAACTTTATCTCAAGAATGTTGACTCTGAGAACGTATCAAAACCTAATCGTATACCATTACCAACTGTTGGAACAGAGGTTCCAAAATACCTTAAACAAGTAATTATATATTTTAAAAGAAATATAATTAGTCGATTTTCGGATCGTTCATATTTTATTTTCACCCTGTCGGGAGCTCCGATTCTGGCATTAATTATCAGCTTTCTGCTTCGTACCTCAGGGTATAACGAAAGTTCTTACAAGTTCATCGATAATATCAACCTACCGGTTTTAATTTTTATAGGAGTGATTGTGAGTTTGTTTCTTGGAATGATTAATAGCGTTGGTGAAATTCATAAAGATAAACGACAATTGAAGCAAGAATCTTATTTGAACTTAAGTTCTTCTGCTTACCTGATATCGAAAATTGCTTATATACTCATTATTAACCTATATCAAATAGGTGTTTATGTGCTCATCAGCAATACAATAATTGAAATTAAGGGTTTATATTGGTTATATTTCCTTGTTTTCTGGTTGGCATCAGGCGTTATGAGTATGATAGGACTATATGTCTCTATAAAGCTTAATTCTATACTGTCAACATATATTGCAATTCCTTTCATTTTAATTCCTCAAATTTTATTAGCAGGTGCTATTCTTGATTTTGACGATATTCACAAGAGTATTGCCAATAAGAGGTACGCTCCGTTTTTTGCAGATTTAATGGTTTCGCGATGGACCTATGAGGCAATCGTTGATATTCAAATGAGTGAGAATTTATACAGTCGCAACTATCATGACTTGTATCTGAAGAAAAGTTCTGCCGATTATTGTTTGAATATCCTGATCCCAAAACTTAAAACTATTATTGAAAAGCGTAATGATAAAACATTACTTTACAATAGTAATGATGTCATTCAATCTAGTTTTAATGAATTACATAATTACTATAACACTCTTCCTTTGAATGATAACGATGTAGTTTCTATGACAAATTTAGAACTTTATAACCTTTTGGACCGTATCGTATTGTGGTTGAAGGAAGTAAAAAACGTTATCAGGACGGAAACATTAAAGCGAAATGAAAGTGAATTATACAATTCGGAAGACTTTGAAAATAGAAAACTAAAAGAACTTGTTCTTAAAAGAAATCGATACGTTAATTATACAATTAACGATAATGAAATCATAAGGAAATTTGAACCAGCATTTTATGCCAGCTCTTGTGAATTTGGGAGAGCACATTTATATGCGCCATATAAGAAGATAGCAAATCTGGAGGTTAAATCATGGAAGTTTAATGTAGTTGTTTTGCTACTTATGAAAGTATTGGTTGCTTTCATGGTTTTGCTAGCTCTGCGAAAGAAGTATAATAAACAATAAAAGATAGATTATGAGGTTATTATTCCAAAAACTAATTGGCATTTCGTTATTCCTTTTCGTTTGTAGTTTTTCGGTACAAACGTATGGCCAAAATTGTAATCAAATCTTTGACCGGGAAGATTTAAACAACGAGCTATATACTGTAATTGTGCGCAAACACGCGTTTAAGGTTACTCCAGGTAAAAAAATACTTGTCAGTGGTTATTTTTTCGGAGGAAAGGGGTACCTATTGGATTTTATAAGTGAAGAGAATCGAAAGGTACATGTGCGCCTTTTAAGAAAAGATAGGTCAGAAGTTTTATTTGAAACATCAGGTAATGAAGGAATAAGTAACCTTCAGGTAAGCTATAACATCACTGAAAAAGTATTGATTGAGATGACATTAGAGAAAAGAAATACTGATGATATTGGTGATCAATGCGTGGGATTGCTCATCAGAACATTTGAATAGGAAGAGATATACTCTTTCTGTGAAAGTAAAAAACCAATTATAACCTAAAACAGTTCGAGATGTGGTACTCAAAATCAATGATACTGGTATTACTACTTTTTAACGCTGTGCATGTACACTCACAGTTAGATGCCGAATTTAGTGTTGATGTTTCTGAGGGCTGTGCTCCACTTGTTGTTGAGTTTACCAATTTGACACCTCACGATAGTGAAAATGAATATTTTTGGAATTTTGGTAATGGAAAATTATCTGACTTAAAAGATCCGACAACTGTGTACTCAGAACCCGGTGTTTATAGCGTTGAATTACGGGTTATTAATCAGGGAGTATCTCAAACCGTTTTAAAGTCAGACTTAATTACAATATTTGAACCTGTAGATATAGATTTCTCAATTGATGGTTCACCTGATGGTTGTGCACCACATAATATTAGTTTCCAGGTAATTGGTGATGAAGCCATGCAGAATCCTTCTTATACCTGGGACTTTGGCGATGGAACATTGGCTGCAATTCAAGCACCTGACCATAATTACACCGAAGCAGGTGAATTTGATGTCACCCTAATTATCGATTATAATAATGGCTGCTTAAGTAAGATTACTAAGGAGAACTTTATTAAAGTTAACAAGCCAAGAGCTTTCTTTAAAGGAGATAAAACCAAATCTTGCGAAGGTGAATTAATTACAGCATTTGAAAATCAATCATATGGTAGCGAAAATCAAATGTATTTGTGGAAGTTTGGGGATGGAGGTAATAGTTCGGAAACCAATCCGGTTCATGCCTATGAAGTAGCTGGCATATATGATGTTTCCTTAAAGGTTACCGATGATTTGGGGTGTTCAGATTCGATCACCATGACTAACTATATAACCGTAGAGGAAACTGTAAGCCAATTTGCAATTGCAAAAGATATTTTTTGTCCTGGAGAATCAATTGAATTTGAGAATACATCAGTCAATAATAAATATAATAGCTGGGATTTTGGTGATGGTACGAACTCATCATTGGCTTCGCCGGCTCACAGTTATGCAACACCTGGAGAATATACAGTTAGCTTAAGAATTGAAAATGGTGTCTGTATAAGTGAATTTGAGAAAAATATTATAATAGAAGAAGTTGTTGCCGATTTTGATATTTCAGAGAATTACAAATGTTCATTGCCGGCTACAATAGGGTACATCGATAAATCTACAAATGCGAATACTTATGAGTGGACATTCGATAACGGAACCACTTCTGATTTGCAGAACCCAAGCGTAACCTATTCAGGTTTTAAGCCTGGAACTAATTCAAGTTATGAAACCTATACCACCAAATTGACTGTGACAAGTTCAAATGGATGTAAGAGTAGTAAGGTTATAAATGATATATTGACAATTTCGTTGCCAATAGCAAGAATATCTGCTGATAATTTACTTGGATGCGTTCCATTGACTGTTAACTTGCAGTCATCATCTACTTACGTGTCTGATCAGGATGAAATAGCAAGTTACCAATGGCTTTTAAATGGAGATGAAGTGTCAGATCAAAGTTCATGGAATACAACCTTTAATGAACCGACCGAAGAAGAAAAAATTGAACTCGTAATAACAACAGGATTAGGCTGTGTTTCAAAAATTAATGATGTAATTAAAGCAGGTGAAATGCAACAGCCAGATTTTTCTGTCAAGGACAAAAGTGTTTTTTGTGCTAGTGAAACCGTTGAATTTGTTGATTTATCAAGCGATCAGGAAGACATTGATTTCATAGAATGGGATTATGGCGATGGTTCTAAATCGTTTGTTGGTGAGTTGACACATATGTACACAGATACAGGCACTTTTGACGTTGGATTAACAGTCTTTCATAATGGCTGTGAAACAAGTGTTGTCAAGTCCAAAGTACTAACTATTAATGGACCTATAGTAGATTTTAATCGGATTAATCAATGCGAAAATGTGATGACAGCTGAATTGTATTCTGATCTGATTGACGCCACCGAATTTGAATGGGACTTTGGAGATAATAGTGCTAAAGTTACCGGATCGGAAACAGTAACTCATACTTATGCTCAGGAAGGTAATTATGAAATTATCCTAAAAGCATCAAATAGCAACAATGGGTGCAATGCCGAGATAAAGAAAAATATTACAATAATTGAATCCTTCGCCGGCTTAGTATCTTCAAAAGATTCAAGTTGTATCAATGAATCACTTGATTTTGACCCACAGTCATCAACTAATCCTGGTGAATTTAGCTATGGAGGAGATACTTATAAATTTATGATCGATTTCGGTGATGGTACTCCAATTGAATATATCAACGAAACGATTAGTCATAGTTATAGTGCTGAAGGAAAATACACCTCAGAATTAATAATTAGGGATTTAAATAATTGTGCTGATACAGCACGTGTACTCGTTGAGGTATTTGATGTTAAGCCTGATTTTGAACATCAATATGATAATGGTTGTTTACCAGCTCAGTATACCTTTTTTGATCGTACAGTATCTGATGTACCGATCGTGGAGTGGGAATGGAACTTTGGAGATGGTTCTCTTTCCAGCGATCAGAATCCTGTTCATTTAATTGAGAGTTTTGGGATTTATGACGTGAAATTAACCTCTACTAGTAAAATTGGTTGCAAACGTTCAATCACCAAATCAAACGAGTTGGTGCTTTTAGAGCCTAAACCAGTAATTGTAGCAGATAGAAGCAATACGTGTATTAATACAATAGTAAGTTTCGAAGAATCATCATTTGCAAACATAACTGAATATGATTGGGACTTTGGTGATGGTGCGGTCAGTAATGAGAGTAGTCCAGAGCACTCATATGCTAATATTGGTTCATATGATATTAGTCTGACTATCAAAGATAATCACGGATGTATAGGAAGTGCTTCATATACAGATTTTATTTCTGTTCAGGACTTTCCTGTTGCAAACTTTAATAGTGATCAAACAGTCTCAAATTGTTACCCGTTTAAAGTTGATTTTAATGATTTGAGTTCGGGCGAATCGTTAACAAAATGGGCGTGGAATTTTGGGGATAATGGTACGTCGACAATTCAAAATCCACAGCATATATATACTAAACCAGGCTTGTATGATGTTCAGGTGATAGTTTCTACATCAAATGGTTGTAATGATACATTAACAAGGAATGAACTTATAGAGGTTAAAGGTCCATATGCCGAAATCATGGCTATGGATACTGTTTGTTTAAATACGGATGTAGAGTTTTCCTTGGTCAATATGCAAAATGTAGAAAACGTGTTTTGGGATTTTGGTGATGGTAATGTCATTGAAGATTTTACTCCGGTTCACCAATACCAGTTAAATGGTTTAAAATACCCTACTGCTTTGCTAATTAATAGCGGAAGTTTTGCCTGTAATAAGTATATTAATGATACGCTATATGTTGATGAAGTGACTGCCATGATGGAGTTTGGAGATGGTAACGGCTTTGGCTGTGAGCCTTATAATTTGAATTTCATCAATAATAGCGTATTAGCTGATAGATATTTATGGAAAGTCGGTGATGAAATAATAGCAGAAACAAAAGACGCTACTCATACTTTCACTGATGCAGGTCTTTATGAAACAAGCCTGAAGGTTACAAGTATTAGTGGCTGTCATGACTCGGTGTATACCGAGGTATTGGTTCATCCTTTGCCAACTGTTGAAATAGCACGCGATACCTTTATTTGCAGGGGAGATGAAATAATGTTATGGGCGAGTGGTGGTCAGTTATATAATTGGTCTCCTGAAAATAGTCTGGACTATTCAGATATTGATATTCCACTTGCAACACCAGAAATAACAACAATTTATAAGGTCAATGTTACAGATGAGAATGAATGTATAAATACTGATTCAGTGAGAGTCACCGTTCAGCAGCCTCCTTACGTTGTTATGCAAGATTCAACAATAATTATTGGAGAATCTATCTTTTATAATTTGGAAGATAATGGAATCAAATCGTATCAATGGTTTCCTGATCTTGAGATTTCAGATGCTTCTGTAGCTAATCCATTAATACTACCAACCGAATCAAGAACATACAATGTTGCTTTAACAGATACAGCTGACTGTTTTACTGAAACATTCTCATTTAATATAAATGTTGAAAAGAAGTACTCCGTTGATGTGCCCACCGCATTTACTCCCAATGGAGATAATCTAAATGATTTAATAATGGTTAAGGGATGGGGAATAAAGGAATTAAAGCATTTCAGGATATTCGACAGATATGGAGCTCTGGTCTATGAAACGAATGATATAGAAATGGGATGGGATGGCAAATATAAAGGAGTAGAGCAGGAAAGTGGCATTTACAACTACATTGTAAGCGTATTGAGTTATGATGGAAATGTACGTGAAATAAAAGGGGCATTCGAATTAATTAAATAATATGAAGAAGAGCGGTCGTATACTAATTATAGATGATAATCCTAAAAATGTGCAATTGCTTGCAAATATATTGCATGCACAGGGTTTTGAAATCGAAGTAGGATTATCAGGCGAAGAAGCATTAAACTGGATGGATGATGAATCGTTTGATTTGTTATTACTCGACGTTATGATGCCTAAAATGAATGGTTATGATGTGTGTAAAGAAATTCGGAAAGATAATCGACACGATAATATGCCGATCGTTTACATCTCTGCAAAAACTGATAAACACAGTATTGTAAAAGGGTTTGAAGCTGGTGGGCAGGATTACGTGACAAAACCATTTAATGAAGAGGAACTTATAGCCAGAGTTACAACACAAATTGGTCTTAAAGTAAGCAGGGAAGCTCTTACAAAGATGAATATTCAACTTGAAGATAAGGTTAAGGAGCGTACCCAAGAGCTTTTTGATGCTAATCAGAGGTTGGTCGAAATTGATAAGAAGCGAAACAAGTTCTTATCCTTTATTGGTACGGAAGTGAGAGCTCCTGTACAGTTAATGGAACAGAGCCTGAAAGCTATTAAAATGAGTGCTGAATCATCACATTTAGCAGGACTGCTAACCGATTTGAATCAATCATACATAAAGTTGAAACGCATCACCACTTTAACTAATAAAATGGTAAAAATACACAACAATACATATGCCAGTAAACTAAAAGATGTGGATTTATTAGGAGTTGTGGATATGGTTTTAACAAATCAGGATTCACTAATTGAAAAGAAGGACATTAAAATAAATATAAATGTTGAGGAAGGTGTTAATATTAAAGCGAATTATGAATTATTACTGGAATCTATTAGTGCCTTTATCACATTGATATGTACTTATAGCGATAAAAACACTGAATTGAGTATAGGATATGTAGAGTCCGACAGACATTCAACATTACAATTAGAGACACTAATTTGTGATGAGCATGGGAATTTTATCGAAGAACTTGGACTTTATACTTCTTATTCTGAATTGATAATGGAATTTCAGAATGGATTGTTTATTAAAGAAAGCATTGAAGGTAACAAATATAAATTTACTTGGAGGTTTAATTAAATTTATCTATATGAAAAATAATCTAGCTTTAGTTATGGCAGCTGTTATTGTCATTCTCAGCGCATTGTCTGGTTGCAATAGTTGTTCAACAAAAAAATCTGATGCGATTGAAGAACAAGTATCGTTCGATGAAATTTCGTTAGAAGAAACGGTAGAAGAAGTGTATTATTCTCTACCATCTCCAGAAGAGATGATTGATTATATCAAGTCAAATGATGTGAAATTTGACTATAAACTCTTACTTGGTATCAATTATGCGGATAGTGTTAAAACACATAGTGAAAAGACTTTATTGATTGGAGCTTTTTTAGCTAATGCCGCGTACCTCTCAGTTTATTCTAAAACAGAATATTTGCAAGAATATTTATTGGCTATAAAGAATTTATCAGATGACATCGGACTTAGTATTGGCTTAAGTGACCAGCAAGAGAAAATTTTTGCAGAACTAACTGATGATCCAAGTTCCGTCCATAAATATTCAAAATTGATTTATGACAACATTATTAATTACATCCAAAATTATGATGATGGAACAACATTGTCTTTAATTTTTACCGGTGCATACATAGAAAGTCTCTATATTCTTGTGGAGTTGCACCCTGAATTATACGGACATAAGCAATCAATAAAGCGACTGGTTGAGCAAAAGATAATATTTGATGATATTCTTGCACTAATGAAGTCAACAGCCAATAATAATAACATTCACGTTGTTGATCAATTAGTTGGTATCAATAGGTCATTCAATAACTTTGAACTTACCAGCTCCATTACAGGCGTCAAGAAAAATGAAGATGGTTCAGTGCAGATAATGGGAGATACGCAAGTGGAACTCTCCAATGAAAATTACGAAGAATTTAAAGAGAAAATTTATTCGAGTCGTAATATTTTGATATTAAACCAATAGTAAGATGTTTATCAAGCAAATTACATTTTGTTGTCTGATATTGTTGGCTTTCGGAGTTAAGGTTGGTGCTCAAAATTGTGAGAATACAATAAAGAAGTGTAAAACTCCTGATAAGTCATTTAAAGTGAGTGCGACGAGCAGAAGTATTAAAATGCGGCGAGGTAAAAAATCACGTATTGTGCTAAATGCTTATCAGAATCGTGTGTATTATTTTTCTGCTTATGCAGACAAGAAGGCTGGAAGGCTACAATTCAGAATAATTGACGCTGAAAGCAATAAAATACTCTACGATAATTCATCTGAAGAAATGAATGATATTAAAATATTTACAGTAACTGCGACAAAAAAACTTTATATAGAATTACTTACCCCTAATTGGATGAGTAAAAATGATTATGAATGTGCTGCCTTTAAAATAGCCTATAGAAAAATATGATGGTATATAAGAGATGACCAGTTTCAATACATAAGCAGCGTGTTCTGTATTGTGCATATAAAAGCACAATGGTTGATCCTGTAAGCATGGAATATATAATTGTTCCAGCTAGTATATAGTTGATAAATGAACCCATAGGAGTAACTAATATGATCAACGATATTCAGAGTATTTTAAATTCAATGCCAATGGCTGTTGTGATATTAAATCGAGAAACCAGCTTGTTCTCATTTATAAATTCATCAGCAAGAAATATGCTTGAAGTGGAGGAAGATGAATGGAATAAGTTTGATTTCTCGACGGTATTTGAAGATAAAGTTGATTTACTTGATCTTTTGGTTGCAGTTGAAGTGAATAATTTGGTTATGGATGTTGAACTATGCATGTATAAATCAAAAACAAAAAACAAAATGTGGGTTAAGGCTAATGCCCAAAGAGGTTGTTTTATGGGGCATGATTCAACATTTATTACTTTAAATGACTTTACGGCAGATAAATCCCAGGAATTAGAACTGAAAGAATCAAGAAAAAAGGCAGAGACAGCTAGTTTTGCAAAAAGTACATTTCTGGCAAATATGAGCCATGAAATTAGAACGCCGATGAACTCTATAATTGGCTTTTCGGAAATCTTGTCTAAACGTCTGAGAGAGCCAAGAAATCTTGAATATATTAATTCCGTTGTCAAAAGTGGTCGTGCGTTACTTGACCTAATTAATGATGTACTGGATTATTCAAAAATTGAAGCAGGTAAATTCAAGTTAAATAATAATTCGGCTAACTTATTTCGCATGGTAAGTGATGTTTATGAACTGTTTTTTTATGATGCAGAAATAAAAGGTCTGAAGTTTAATTATACCTATCCTCAAAACGTTCCAATTTTCTTTACAATTGATGAAACACGATTAAAACAAGTGTTAATCAATCTAATAAGTAACGCTATAAAATTTACCCACAAAGGAGCAATTAAACTAAATGTAGAACTTGAGGAAATTGACTCGACTAACTACGAAGCAACATTTATAGTATCTGATACAGGTATTGGTATTGGCAAAAAACAGCAGGAGAATATATTTGAAGCTTTTGCGCAGCATGAAATGCACGATACTAAAAAATACGGAGGTACAGGTTTAGGACTCACTATAGCATGCAATTTAGTAAAGCTAATGGGAGGGCAATTGACACTTGAAAGCACAGTAGGAAAAGGAAGTACATTTAGATTTACAATACCAATTGCCAGAGGTAACGAAGTAAATAACCTTCCTGATATAGAGAGAATACCTAAAAATTTGATTAGAAGTACTGTTTTTAAACATGCATCAATACTTATTATTAACGATGATGATGAATTAAGATCAATTATTGCAGAATATTTGAAAGATAGGCACCTGAAGATATATGAAGTAAGAGATGGTGAAGAAGGGGTTAAAATTGCCCATTCAAAAATGCCAGATGTTATATTGGTTGATATTCAATTATTGGAAGTTAATGGCTTTGAAGTACTGGAAAGAATTAGAAATGAATTAAAAAGCAGCACTATTGTTGCCATGGTTGATTCATCAACTAATTACTTATTGGGGGATTACAATAAGGTACAGTTTGATAGTTATATCGAAAAACCATTACAGGAAGAAGATCTATTAAATGTATTGGCAAAGTTTATCCCATATCAGAATAGGGAATTGGGTACAGCATCAGAAAATGTAATTGGTGAATTAAAAATAGATATCACATCGCACAAGATAATAAAGGACAGTTGTAAGGAGTTGTTTGACAGATATAAAGAAAAGAAATCTAATAATAATATTAGAAACTTAGCAGAGTGTTTAATTAATGTAGGTGAAGAGAATCATATCAGTAAAGTAAAGGAACTAGGTGTTATGCTTGAAAATGCACAGCAAATTTATGATATAGATAAAATAGATAAAGTGACTGATTTGCTATCTTCCATTATTAATTAAGGAACTATCATAGCCATTATTCACAAAAAGAAATATAGCTAAAATGTAGATAAGTAAAGAGGTTAAGCACTATAGCTTAAAAGATATTTTTCAAAGATTAATGTAATGAATCTATTAGATAATATATATCGCCGTAAAGATAAACGTAAGCTTATAATTGCGGGGTTATTTATTGTCTTAATCTTTGGTCTAGCAGGAATCTCAATAGCCATTGTAAATCAAACAAACCAGATTAAGAAGTTTGAGCAAACAAGACACAATGCCATTGTTATGGCAAATGATTTAAAACAAAGGATCAATGATTTATCCGGTTTCTGCATGAACTATGTTTTGTCTGGTGATTCAATATGGGAAAAAAAATACAGAGATGTTGCAAATCAATTAGAAGGCAAGAAACAATGGTTTGGTAACACACAAATTTCATTCATCGATAGTTTAGAGAAAATTGAAATTTCCCAGTACGAAAAGAATCTTTTAAAATATTCTGTTAAAAAATCTCAGGAGTTGATTAAAACAGAAGAAATAGCATTTAATGCGATAAAATTAAGTGCAACAAAAAAGAATACTCCTAGTGCTGACCGTCACGATAAAAATAAGGAATTAGCGCAGAAAACTATAACGGACATTTCCTATCATAAAAGCAAAGAAGATGTTATTAAACCAATCGCGGCATTTATTGAAACTATTGAACAAAGAAAGGATAATGAAATTTCATATAGAAAGAGGAAAATCACTGCGTTAGTTATTTCACTAATCGCTATTCTGTTGTCCACTGTAGCCATCACCATTAATGCCATTTTTATTTTACTTAAACGTTTAAGGGGAAAAATATACAATTTAGTTCGTGCGCAAAAGGTTGCAGAAAATGCCATTAAAGAGCTTGAAGCAAAGCAACTGGTGATCAAACAAAGCGAGTTGAAATTTAAAGCTTTATTTGAAGAATCATCTAATGCTATATTACTCTATAATCAATCTGGTTTTATTGAGTGTAACTATGCAGCAATAAATATGTTGGGCTGTAATAATAAAGAAGATTTGCTGCAACATCATCCTGCAGACTTTTCTCCGGTTTTTCAACCTGACGGGCAGTTGTCTGTCACGAAAAGTGAAGAAATGATTTCTATAGCCAAGAAGAAAGGGTCCTATAGATTTGAATGGCTGCATAAAAATCTTAAGACCGGAAAATCATTTCCAACAGAGATTAGCATATCCTATATCAGGATGAATGATGAGAATGTAATTCTTGCCATATTATATGATCTGACAGAAAGAAAAAAAGCAGAAGCAGAAATTTTTAAAACGCAGGCCCAATTGAAGTTCCTTTTTGAGGTGTTACCAGTAGGCTTAGTGAATTATGATAATGATGGTAATGTAATTGAAGCTAATCGTTACTCAGAAGACATCTTGGGATTGTCAAAGACCAATCAGGATAACATTAAAGAACGGATAGAGAATTGGACATTACGAAAACCTGATGGGTCAAGCATGTCATTTGAGGAGTATCCAACATACCGGGTCCTTAATGGTGAAGAAATGGTTAATGATATTGAAATGTTAATTAATCCTGAATCAGGAAAGGAACTAAACGTAGTTGTAAGTGCAAGGCTTTTGGGGGCATATGGTATAACAGAGACAATAGTTGATGTTTCCAAAATAAAACAGGCAGAAGAGAACCTGGCACTATTAAATCAAATTGTTTTTAATTCATTAGATGCTGCGAATATCGGAGCTTGGTGGGTCGATTTTAAGGATGATGAATTACTACACGGTCTTAAGAATGTATCAGATATAACAGGGATAAAGGAAATACATAAGAATACATTCAGTTTGCAAGAATGGAATAAAACACTTGTAAGGTCAAAAAAGATTTTTCCAGAATATGCAAAACTAATTGAGCAAAGGGCTTTTAATACAAAAGAATTATTAGCCGGAAATATAGATTCTTACAATGTTGTTTATCCAATTCCATCAGTTACGGGTAATTTAAAATGGATTAATGAAAGAGGGGCCATAACAAGAAGAAATGTTGATGGAAGAGCCCTGTTTATGACGGGAACAATTATAGATGTTACCAATCAAAAGAAAACAGAAAAGGAACTTGAAAAAGCCAAGCAAACATTTGAATTAGCAATAGACGCGGCAAAATTTGGTGTGTGGGATTGGGATGTAATCAACAATACTTTAAAATGGGATGAGACAAGTTACAGATTATATGGTATTGATAAATTTTCTTTTAAGGGAATATTTAGCTCCTGGAGCAGATATATCCATCCAGATGATATAGAAAATACTAAAAGAGATGTTGATTTGGCGCTCAAAGGAGAAAGTGAGTTCGATTCAGAGTACCGGATTGTCAGACCTGATAAAACGATAAAATACATTAGGGGTACAGCTATTGTTTTTAGAAATGAACAAGGTAAAGCCCAAAGAATGATTGGAGTACATTGGGATGTTTCGAAATGGAGAATTAACGAAATGGAACTAAAGAAAGCCAAAGAGCTTGCTGAGGAAGCTACAATGGCGAAAAGCGTGTTTTTAGCAAATATGAGTCATGAGATACGAACTCCAATGAATGCGATTCTTGGATTTGCAGATTTGCTTGAAAGGGAGGTTAAAAACAAAAACCAAAGAAATTATCTGGAGTCAATACGCACGAGTGGTAACAACCTGCTCGAATTAATTGATGATATACTGGATTTGTCTAAGGTTGAAGCTGGGAAACTAAAAATCAGAAAAGAGCCGACTGATACGCAAATATTTTTTGATGAGATTAAAAAACTATTCTCTTTTAAAATTGAAGGTAAAGGATTGAGGTTTATTACAAACTTTTCGGATAATATCCCGCCAACTTTGAATATTGACGAACTTAGGTTGAAACAAATTCTGATCAATCTGATTGGTAATGCGGTAAAGTTTACTGATAGAGGATTTGTAAGGCTTGATGTTTATTGTGAAAATGTAAGGAACTTTGCTCGTTGTAAACCAGGTATGCAATATGTTCGCTTAGTACTGGTAGTCGAGGATACTGGTATGGGAATTAAAAAGGAATTTATAGATTCCATGTATGAGTCATTTTCTCAACAAGAAGGACAATCCACAAGAAAGTATGGTGGCGCGGGACTCGGGTTATCCATCACAAAGAAATTGATCAGACTCATGAATGGTGTAATTTCTGTAGAATCAGACATTGGTAAAGGATCAAAGTTTACTGTTAAATTTCATAATGTTGAGGCAATTTCAAACAAGATTCGCAAGGAAGAGGCTCCTGATTTTGATTTTAATTCCATTAAGTTTAAAGGAGGTAAAGTTCTGTTCGCTGATGATGATAGTGAGAATCGTAAACTATTAAGTCAGATTATGGAATTATCAGGATTGGATTTTTGCTCTACGAACAATGGATTAGAATTATTAAATGCCATTAAAACATATCAACCGGATGTAATTTTAACAGACATTTACATGCCAGTAATGAATGGTATAGAAGTTCTAAGTGAGGTCAAAAAAGTCAAGGATTTAATCGATGTTCCAATTTATGCAATAACAGCTTCAGCTAATTACGATTCCCTTGAAATGCTTAGAAAAGAAAAGTTTAATGGAGTTTTGACTAAGCCGATATTGGTTAATGATTTGTATAAACTGTTGATGAAACACATTAAGTTTGAAGTTCAGAAAGAAGATAAATTAAAAGTTCTTAAGGAAGATACAAAGTTCCATTTAGATAATGGAAAGCTGAAAGAAGCTTTAGAGTTAATAGATAAAGAATTAAACCCTAAGTGGGAGCGGTTAAGGGTGAAAAAGCCTATTGAAGAACTGGATTTTTTTGCAAATCGTTTTATCAAACTTGGCGAAGAATACAAAATATCCAAGTTTGTAAATTATGGAGAGAACCTTCATAATTCAATTGATAGTTTTAATATCGAAGGAATGATTGACCTGATTAACTACTACCCGATAATGATAAGTGAATTAAAGAAACACCAAACCTAGCATTTTTATAACTATGAGAGTAACATATAGTCCAGGTGATTACAAAATATTAATTGTAGATGATGCACCCAAAAACCTTCAGGTTTTAGGTAAAAGCTTAAAAAACATTGGTTATAAGGTTCAATTTGCAATAAGTGGATTTGAAGCGTTAGATTGGCTGGAGACCCATAATTTTGACTTGATTTTACTTGATGTGATGATGCCTAAGATGGATGGCTTTGAAGTATGTCGGATAATCAGAAGTAACCCAAAATTCGACGATCTGCCAATCATATATCTGACGGCCAATACTGATTTAGAAAATACGGTTAACGGACTAGAATCAGGAGCACAAGATTATGTCACTAAACCATTCCGGCCTAAAGAGTTAATGGCACGAATCCAAACCCAGATAGAACTAAGGGATAGTAAATTACAAGTTAAAAAAACTAATACCATTTTAGAAGAAAAAGTAAAACAACGGACCGAGCAACTAATTAATGCCCAAAAACAACTCTTAAATTTGGAGAAGGCAAAAGGTGATTTTTTAAGAATTATCTCGCATGAAATCAGAACACCGCTAAATGCTATCTTGGGATTTACTAATATATTAAAGAATAACATTGAAGCTGAAGCTTTTGTCACTTACATTAATATGTTAGAGGAAGCAGCAAAGCGACTTGAAAACTTTTCTCTGGATGCTCTCTTAATTACCTCATTCCAATTGGGTCATTATGAGATGAATTGGCAGGATATTAACCTGAATAAACTAATTACCAATATTGTGGATAATTATGAGGATGTCGATATTAATAATCAGATTAAATACGATATTACTACGGTCGATCATTCAGTTTCTTTTAATGGCGATCCACAATTAATAAGAAAATGTATTGTGCTAATCATCGACAATGCCGTAAGGTTGTCACCAAGTAATTCCGCAGTACATTTAAGAGCCAATGTTGATCTTGATAATCTGGTAATCAGTGTATCAGATAGTGGACCTGGATTTTCACAGGAAGCTTTAACAAACCTCTTTTCCTTATTTGCTAATCCAGATAAACATGTTGACAAAAATATAGGAATAGGATTGGCTCTTGTGAAACTAATAATGGATGCTCACAAAGCAGAAATCGATATTACCAATAATAGTAACGGAGCATCAGTTCTACTCAAATTTAAGCTTAATTAATTTCAGAATATTAAACTATTCCTTTTTCAACTTTACCAGCTTTTATACCTCAGGTAATAGTTTTATCAATAAACGCATTACTTTTGCATAAATTAATTTGCACGACTTTGAAATTTTCTGATTTAAATATTAATACAGTTCTTCTGAATGCATTGGAGGACTTAGGGTTAGAATTCGCAACACCGATTCAAGAACAATCTTTTCCTGTAATTATGTCGGGAAGGGATGTGGTAGGTATTGCGCAAACAGGTACTGGTAAGACATTTGCTTACATTTTACCAATTCTGCGACAATTAAAATTTTCTCAGCAGAGACATCCAAGGGTATTGGTATTGGTTCCAACCCGCGAATTGGTTGAACAGGTAGCGGGAGAATTTAAAAAGCTAACTGAATATATGAGTGTTCGTATTGGTGGAGTTTATGGAGGAACTAATATAAATACTCAAAAAGAATTGGTATACGCAGGTCTGGACGTATTGGTAGCAACGCCTGGTCGATTAATTGATCTAAGCTTGACCGGGGTTCTTAGGTTAAAAACAATTCAGAAATTGGTAATTGATGAGGTTGATGAGATGCTGAATTTAGGTTTCAGAGCACAACTGGAACAGATACAGGAACTTTTACCAGACAAGCGCCAGAACCTAATGTTTTCAGCGACTGTAACTGACGATGTAGAGAAACTAATAAACCACTGGTTTTATAATCCAATAAGGGTAGAAGTTGCAGCTACAGGCACTCCAATTGAAAAAATATTCCAGACAGGTTATTTTGTTCCGAACTTTTTTACTAAGCGCAATTTGTTGATTCATATGCTTCAGTCTAATGAAGAAATGAATAAGGTACTGGTATTTGTTCAGAGCAAGAGCATGGCCGACCTTCTGTTTGAAGAGCTGGATAAGGAATTTAAGAATGAAGTAGGGGCGATCCATTCCAATAAATCGCAGAACTTTCGGTTTAGAATGGTAGAAGAATTTCTGGGTGGTCAACTTCGCATATTAATAGCAACCGACTTGATTGCCAGAGGTATGGACATTAGTCATGTGAGTCATGTGGTTAATTATGATATGCCTGAAACAGCTGAATCCTATATACATCGTATTGGGAGAACAGGAAGGGCGGATGCAGAAGGTATAGCCATGGCTTTTGTAGAAGAGAAAGATGAGGAGATTTGGACATCTATTCAAAAGCTAATGAAGAAGGAGGTTCGATTGGATCCAATGCCTGAATCAGTTCAGGTAAGTGAGCGCTTACTGGAATCTGAGAAAGAAGTATTGCCGGGTATGATGGTACTTAAAACACCAAAGATTTCAGCTCAAAGAGGAACCGCCTTTCATGAGAAGAAAGAAAAGAATAAGAAAACTAACCAGGGGGGCTCATATCGTCGTAAATTGGCAACTAAATACAAGAAGCCAAAGACGCGCGGACAAAAACGAAGATAATAATCAGACTAAACAATCACTCTGTTACAGATGAACAAACATCGTGTATTATTTCTAATCAATCCAATATCAGGAATAGGTAAGCAACGAGCAGTAGAACAAGCTGTTGAAGATGAAATTGATCATGAAAAGATTGATGTTGAAATTGCATATACCGAATATGCCGGTCATGCGCGCGAATTAGCAAAGAATGCCGTTGGTAAATATGACGTAGTTGTAGCTGTAGGTGGGGACGGGACGGTTAATGAAGTGGGCTCGTCTCTAATTAATACAACAACGGCACTAGCCATTATACCAACAGGTTCTGGCAATGGTCTGGCCCGTTATCTTGATATTCCTTTAAAAGTTAACCGAGCGCTGCAGGTTATTAATCATATGGAGCTGAAAGATATCGACACGTTACGTGTTAATGATCAGATGTCGTTAAATGTGGCAGGAGTTGGTTTTGATGGGCATATAAGTCATAAATTTGCAAAACAAAAAAACAGAGGACCAGCAGGATATGTTAAGCTAATCACCCGTGAGTATACAAAATATAAGGCATCACTTTATCGAATTTCTATTGATGGAAAAACATATGAGTTACCGGCTTTTATGATCACCTTTGCCAATTCATCGCAATGGGGTAACAATATTCATATAGCGCCACAAGCTAAAATAGATGATGGTTTAATCGATGTTTGTATCATTAAGGATTTTCCGATTTATGAAGGACCGTCACTGTTGATCAGCATTCTTGATCAAAGTGTAGACCAACGACGGTATGATGTGGTAACTAAAGCGCGCCATATCAGCATCGAAAGTAATGATAAGTTAGTTGCTCATATCGATGGTGAACCTATAGAATTGGGTAACAAGGCAGAAATTAAAATTCAACCACTCTCGCTACGGGTGATTATTCCACCAAAAGACTTTAGAAAAAAACTGCTTGATCCATTAATGGAGCTGAAGGAGTTACTGCCACCAATACCTAACTTACCTAATTTGCCAAAAGGATTTCGACCTGGTAGTAAAGATTAAATGATTGCTCCCAATTGCATGACCACTTGCCCCAATTCATCTCTTACCTCTCCCAATGGGGTCACCACCCCTCCCAATGAATGAAAAGTATGTCCCAATTCACTCACCGATTGTCCCAATTGGCATGACAGGTGCCCAATTGGTAAAACTTATCTACAGGGTGCATATGCCATTGCTACGGAACATTACAATATCCAATTATTACAGTGAGTGTCAATGAGAAGAAATTACACAAAAAAAGCGAATCCTGGCCAGAACTCGCTTTCTTCATTCAAATTGTATTGTATTAGAATTCCGAAGTAAAGTGGAATTTTATGTTTTTGAAATTACTTTCAGCCATTTGAAGCATGTATGCCGAATCAGCCATAAACACATCACGACCAAATTTATCTTTGGCCATATATTGCAACTTACGCTTTTTAAAGTCATTCAATTCGTCTTCATCCTCACTTTCTAACCAACAGGCCTTGTACAAGTTAATTGGCTCATAACGACATTTAGCACCATATTCGTGTAAGAGTCGGTATTCAATAACTTCAAACTGAAGCGCACCTACCGTACCAATTACCTTTCGACCATTAAATTGGCTGACAAACAATTGGGCTACACCCTCATCCATTAACTGATCAATTCCTTTAGCCAATTGCTTTGATTTCATTGGGTCGGCATTTTCGATATAACGGAAGAGCTCTGGTGAGAAACTAGGTAA
>NZ_CEXQWX010000064.1:0-31162 GCF_982718395.1 Carboxylicivirga sp. | reverse complement strand
CCTCTTATGAAGAAGCATTACCTAAATAATTGATTAACCCTTTCAATCTAATTTCAATATGTTTAACTAAACTCATCTCAATGAAAAGAATCATTACCATTATGGGACTACTTTGTGTGGTGGTTTCATTATCAAAAGCTCAGAATTTTGATGAAAATTTTGAGAGTAAAGGCAAAAAGCGTCTTTATTACAACAGCCATTGGTATCAGCTAATGAAGTCTGAGGACCCCAATGTGTTTGAAGTAATGAAGGCGTATAAGGACTTTTTCGAAGGGAGAAAATTAGAAGAGAGCCTGGAAACCCGAGAGTACAAAAAATGGCTTCGAAAAATCGGAACCAACTTTGACGCAAAGGGTAACCTATTGAAAACAACTGTTAACCCCACTGACCATGATATTGTTGCAAAGGCTGCCAGTGAGTTGAAAAGTACGACTAGCAGCTGGACTTTGCTTGGCCCTCATAAAGTGGATATGCAGGCTCCGATGCAAAGTGCTCACCCAACACAAGGAGTAGTGCGAAGTATTGCTGTGCATCCAACCAACTCCAACATTGTTTTAGCTGCTTCAGTTTCTGCAGGTATTTGGAGATCAACAGATGGAGGAAGTACCTGGAATTGTGTTAGCGCTGACCTTTTAGTGGGATCGGTGAAAGGTATTGCATACTGTAAGAATTCACCTAATGTGGTTTATGCAGCCAGCAATTCTGGTGCCCTGAAATCAACTGACGGAGGATTGTCATGGAGTGTTACCGGTTTAGATTGGACGGCTAATTATCCAGGTGGCGGAGGTTCCAACAATATCGCGGTTGATCCCAATAATCCGGATAGAGCCTATATGGCTGCTGCATGGGGCTTGTATACAACTAGCAACGGAGGTAACACCTGGAATCAAATGTTTAATAGTGAAACATGGGATGTGGAGATACACCCTTCTAATTCTGCAATTATCTATGTGGCTGTGAGTAATGGAAACGACTGGAATAATCGATGGATCGAATTTTGGCGTTCATCGGACTATGGTGAAACCTGGACCAATATATTACAGGGATATCCCACAAAAGGTTCCAATGAAAACATGGGGCGTGCCGAAATAGCTGTTTCTGCAGCTGCTCCAGATAATGTTTGGGTTGTATGTCCCGGTGGTAAAAATGTTGGTAGTTCCAATCAGGTAGAGGGAATTTATGGTATTTATAAATCAACAAATACAGGGGCGTCCTTTACTCATCATTGCTGTGGCTCCGAAGGTGTAGAATCTAATCCTACAGCAGCAGCTCCCAACATGATTGATTATGACGAAGATGGTATTGGAACAGGTGGCGGACAATATACATGGGATATGGCGTTTGCAGTTTCGGATACTGATCCTGATTATATGTTGTTTGGAGGTATCAATTTATGGAAAAGTGCCGATGGTGGTGCCTCATGGAGTTGTGTCAAACGAGGACATCCTCAATCAAGCAGTACCTGGACGCATTATGACATTCAGGGAATTACCATAAAAGGCAATCATACCTGGATCACCACCGATGGAGGTATGCATTACTCATCTGACCAGTGTACTACCATTACCAATAAGAGTTTCGGTTTTGTAGGAATTGAAGTGTGGGGCTTTGATCAGGCTTGGAAATCAGATATTATGGGGATTGGAATGTATCATGGTCCCGTTGAGATTCGGGATGATAATATTTACGATGGCTGGTATGTGAGTTCAGGGGCTGATGCCGGAACGGTAATGGTTAATAAAGGAGATGATCAGTATCTCTATGCGCGTCCGTGGGGAAGTGTGAAGATTACGCGTTCTGCTGACCGGATTACGCAGCCTGTGGTTGTGGACTTAGGAGCCAATTGCCCTTCTTATCTTAATCCTATAGAGACATTTCAGCATCGTTATTACCATACTTTCTATACGTTGGATGACAGTAAAGTTCTAAAAACAACTGACAATGGAGGTAGCTGGACTGAGGTGAAAGATTTCGGCAGCAGCTATTACGTGAACCGCATTACAACAGGCTATCTGAATCCGGATGTGGTGTGTGTCATTGTGAATTGGAATACCGTTTACCAATCCAATGACGGAGGTGCTAACTGGACCAATATCACACCTTCTTCTTCTGTTTCGATGGGTAAGAGTTTCTCAAACATAGCCATTGATGGTGCAGATTCAAATATTATGTGGCTGACCATGGGAGGTAAGCAAAGTGATGTAAAAGTTTTGAAAACAACCAATGGTGGAAATTCCTGGATCGATTATTCAGGACCGGTTGGTAATTTGCCGTCTTACCAGATCAATCACATTGCCAATCAGAACGGGACTAATGGTGGTGTTTATATTGCCAACTCAGTTGGGGTTTGGTACAGAAATAATAGTATGACTGAATGGCAGGCGTTCAACAATGGCTTACCAATGGCTACGGATGCTTGGTTCATTCGCCTGAACTATGCTAAAAACAAGATTCGTATCGGAACACAGAGAGGTGTGTGGGAAAATGAATTGTACGAGAATTCATCAACCATGGCCAATGCCATGGTTGCAAGTAATGATGTAGTTGTTAATATTCCGGTCAGCTTTGTGGATCATTCGGTGGCACTTGAAAATGCGACTTATGCCTGGAGCTTTCCAGGTGGTACACCAACTACTTCAAGCGATGAAAAGCCTCAAATCACCTATACACAAGCTGGAACTTACGATGTGTCGCTTACTGTAACAGATGCTAATGGCAGCAACAGTCAAACATTCAATAACATGGTTACTGCTACGGTTGTGCAGTCAGCTGTAGATAAAACCAACTGGACGCTTCAATCTGTTAATAGTGAGCAGACAGGTGATGAGGCTACACGGGCGTTCGATAACAACACAAGCACATTTTGGCATACTCAATGGAGTCCGTCATCTCCTGATTATCCACACGAAATACAAATTGATTTGGGTGAAAGTTATAATTTGGAAGCATTTAGCTACCTGCCACGACAGGATGGAAGCCAGAATGGCATGATTAAAGATTATGAGTTTTACGTATCTGCTGATGGATCAAACTGGGGAACTGCAGTTAAAGCAGGTACCTGGAATAGCACTACTGATATGAAAAAGGAATTCTTCACTCCAAAAACCGGTCGATACATAAGGCTGGTTGGCATATCAGAAGTGAATGGGAACGCATGGGCTTCTGCAGCTGAAATTGATGTGTATGGTGCTTTGGATACAGGAGGAAGTAATGATCCTAATTTGTCCATTAACTACGTTGACAGTGAACAGTCAGGTGAAGCTGCTGATCTTGCTATAGATGGTGATTCCAATACCTATTGGCATACTCAGTGGAGTCCTTCATCCCCGGGTTATCCTCATGAGATAATATTAGATTTGGGTGATAATTTTACTGTATCCGGTTTTAAATATCTACCTCGTCAGGATGGCAATCAGAATGGACATGTGGCAGGTTATGAAATTTATGTCAGTTCCAATACCAGATTTAATAATAGTAAAAAGGTGGCCAGTGGTACCTGGACTTATAGTACTGCAGAAAAGATTGTTAATTTCTCTGGCAGGGAAGGTCGTTATGTGAGATTTTTATCCACATCAGAAGTGAATGGCAATGCGTGGGCTTCTGCTGCTGAACTGAATGTTATTGTAAGCTCACCGGTCTATACCTCAATTCCTGAACCAGATCGGGAACCAGCTGAACTTGAAGTGTACAGCAAAGAGCAAATTATTTACCTCCGTCACAATCTGGACGTGGAAAGTACTGTTCAGGTATTCAGTGTAAGCGGTCGAATAATAACCCAAAAGCAACTCAGTAAATATGAGAAGGAAGTCAATTTTATGAATGCAGCTCCGGGAATATATATCATCAACCTGATTTCTGATGGTCAAAAAATAACTAAAAAAGTAGTAGTTCATTAATCTTCACACTCTGTAGCCAGCAGGAAAAGCTGGTTACAGAGTGTAATTTCAAGAACCGATTAAACTATAGTTTCATACAAAAAATAAAGGCACTAAGTCAATTCCAAATATTATCTGCAACAACCAGATTTATTAAATAATGGTACTCGGTGTTTTCTACTAAGTTTGGAGAAAAGCCCTATTTTAATTTATTTTAACGGCTTCAAAAGAATACTGCAGTGGGAAATATTCGGGAAAGGGAACAAAAGCTATTAGTTGCGTTGGCAAATAATGAACCTAAAGCTTTTGAGTCGTTATATAAACTATATGGTAAACGTCTTTTTGAGTTTATTAACACTTACCTGAACTCCAAAGCAGATACCGAAGAAATTATTCAGGAAGTCTTTATTAAGATCTGGCAGAAGAGAAGCGAATTAGATTCGCAACAATCATTTAAAGGATACCTCTTTACAATTGCATATAATGCAATTAAAAAGTCCTTCAACAAGAAAAAGATTGAGGAAAAAATAAAATCAGAGTTTATTAAAGACCAATATAATGATTCAATAATTCCTGCAGAAGAAATCTCGCTTTCTGATGTAATGCAACGAATCAATTTAATTGTTGATCAGATGCCCGAAAAAAGAAAGCAGATCTTTAACTTGTGCAAAAATGAGGGATTATCTATTAAGGAAACAGCCAACTATTTAAATATATCTGAAAAAACTGTTAAGAACCAATTAACATCAGCATACCAGATAATTAGAGAACAACTAAAAAACAATCTTACCGTACTATTAGCACTAAATCTATTTTTTTAGTCAATTTTCTTTTAAAAAAAATCATCGATCAATAGGACCCTCTAAAACAATAAGGATAGTATAGATGAAGCTTGTTGTTTATGAGAAAAATTGAACTAATATTCCAGAAACTAAAAAATAAGGAAAATCTTTCAAAAGAGGATGCCAACCTTTTGCGGTCTAAAGTCAGTGATGAAGATAATTCTGAAATTAAAAAGCTCATGCATAATCATTGGGATGAACTATGTGATGATGACGATTTAACATTATCCGAACCCGATGACTTATTTTATAAGATCTTCTTTAAAACTCAGGAAACAGAACTTGTATCAAAGAAAAAAGATCACAGCATAGGTTGGTGGATACAACGTGCTGCTGCCATTTTACTTTTACCTTTAATCGTTTATATAGGCTGGAATAAGTTATCGAATAATGATGTTGAATCTTATTCGGCAGTCCCAATAACTATTGAATCCCCTTTAAACACAAAAACACGGTTCGCCCTTCCTGATGGATCTGTTGGTTGGTTACAGTCAGGATCGAATATTCAATATGTATTAAATGAAGATAATCAACGTACCATCAACCTTCAGGGAGAGGCTTTTTTTGACGTAGTTAAAAACGATAAACAACCATTCATTGTTAAAACCGATTACTTTAAAGTAAAGGTTTTAGGTACCCGCTTTAATGTTCAGGCCAATAATAAAAGTCCAACATCTAAAGTGTACCTTGAAGAGGGAAGCATTGAAATGCTTGGTATTAATAATGAACATCATGCACTTTTAAAGCCCGGAGAAGCCTTTGTTTATAACAAATTGGAACAGAACTATACCGTCGACAACGAGGCTAAAGACGAAAACCTGGCCTGGACAAAGGGTATCTTACTCCTGAAAAACAGCAGCTTAAAAGAGGCAGTATCTAAAATGGAACAATTTTACGATGTAACAATGGAAATTGCAGATAAAGAGCTTGAAACACTTCCCGTATATGCTAAAATCGAAAATGAGCGATTGGAGGAAGTTCTTGAGCTGACCAAAATGATTTTACCAATCAGATATAAAATTGAACCATCCAAACAGTTAAAGGATGGGTCATTTACAAAAAGAAAGGTGGTGATATACAAAAATCAATAATAAAAAAGAAAACAGGAAAGTGGTGGCACACGATCCTGTTTAAAATGCAGAGTGTTCAAAGCGTAATTTTTAGAACCCTACAAACATTACAAATTTATGAAAAAAAAACAGAAACCGTGGGTACGAAATCATTGTACCCCTAAAAGAGTAGTGCGGATTATGAAAGCAACTTTGGTCTTATTATTTATAGGCATTTTACAAGCTTGGTCTGCGAACGGTTTTTCACAAGAAAAACAGGTCAATCTCAAACTGAATAATGTTAAAATACTGCAGGTATTAAATGCATTGGAAGAGCAATCGGAATACAAGTTCTTCTTTAGTCCTCAAAGTATGGATGTCGATAAGCGAGTGAGCATTGACGTTAAGAATGAGGGAATAGAAAATGTATTGGAAGAGCTTTTTAAACAAAGTAACGTCACGTATCGGATTATAGACAATCAAGTGATCCTGACGCCTATTGCTCAAAATGCATCAGAAACTGTCACTCAACAAGACCATAAAGTAAGTGGTAAAGTGGTTGATGTTAATGGAGAGCCATTACCTGGTGTTAATGTTTTCGACAAAGCCAACCCAACTAATGGTGTAATAACCGGGATAGATGGGATGTATACTATTTCTGTTAATACTGCTGATGTTATAATTACATTCTCATACATAGGTTTTGAAAGTCAAGAAGTAAATGTAGCTGGAAGAAATTCAATCGACATTACACTTGTTGATGAATTCACTGACCTGAATGAAGTAGTTGTAGTTGGTTATGGCACACAGAAAAAAGTTAATTTAACAGGTGCGGTAGCAACAATAGATGGCGAAGCTTTAGAATCGCGACCAACAGAAAATATCCTTAAGTCTTTACAAGGAACCGTTCCTGGTGTTACCATTATTGACCGACCAGGAGGAGCGTCAATTAATATTCGTGGCCGGGGAACTTTTGCTGGAGCTTCAAGCCCACTATATATTGTTGATGGAATTGAAGTAAGCAGTGACTTCTTTAATAATCTGGATCCAACAATTGTTGAGAACATATCGTTTTTAAAAGATGCAGCTTCTGCGTCAATCTATGGCGCTAAAGCAGCATATGGTGTTGTTTTAGTTACGACTAAGCAAGGAAAAAGCGAAGCCTTAAATGTAACTTATAACGGCTCATTTGGTGCTCAAAAAGCAACTTATATTCCTGAAGTATTAAATTCTGCACAATATGCTGAAATGTATCGCATATCAGAGATAAACAGTGGCATAGAAGAAGCTAATTTACGTTATGGACTCGATGATATTCAAAAGTATAAAGATGGTTCTGATCCTGATTTATATCCAAATTCAAATTGGTTTGATTTAGTTCTAGAACCATCTGCAATATTTACCAAGCATAGTTTGAATTTGTCAGGTGGATCGGAAAAGGTACAGTATATTTTTGGTTTAGGATATCAACGCGATGAATCACTAACACCAGGATCGGCTACTGATCGTTACAATTTCTTGACAAAAACAACGGCTGAGTTAAAAGATTGGTTAACAGTTTCTACTAATGTTAATTTCATCTATAAGAAGTATGATAATTCGTTAGGAGGTGTTTCGTTAACAGAGTTTTTAAGACAGCCACCAACGCATGTTGCCCGTCATACAAATGGGAACTGGGGATCTGTCAGAGACTTTCGTCAGGCAACAGCTGAAGAGATTGGCTACAATCCATTACGCCGTTTACATACCAGAGGAAGAGATAATAGTGATACCAAACATTTTTTGGGTAACGTTAATGCAATTATCAAACCTTTTGACGGATTTAAATTCACTAATCAGTTAGCTTACAATTACTATGATTATCGAAAATTCGAATTTCTTAATACACTTGAGGGTGTGCCAAGTTATTTAAATCCAAATGAAGCTCCAATTGCAGGCTCTGATGTAAACCAAATGAAAAATTATTGGAGTTACAATGAAAAGTTTGTTTATGATGGCTGGATAAACTACGATAAAGTATTGAACACTGTTCACTCCATAGGTATCATGGTTGGTATGCATGCAGATTCGTGGCATTCCAAACACCTGGATGTCGGTCGTAAGATGTTCCCAAGTAATGATATGAACGCTATCAGCGGAGGTTCGACTGATCCTGATAATCAATTAACAACTTACGGCTCATACAACGAAGAAACCAGTCTATCGTATTTTGGACGTGCCACTTACGACTTTGATGGACGATATTTGTTCGAAGCCAATTTTAGAGCTGATGCATCATCACGTTTTGCCAATGTTGGTAAATGGGGTTATTTCCCTTCTTTCTCTGCCGGATGGCGATTAAGCGAAGAAGGATTCATGAGTGACCTCGATTGGCTTGATAATTTAAAAATAAGAGCTTCCTGGGGTAAAAATGGTAATATTCGAAACGTTGGCTTGTACGATACCTATGATACATTTAGTGGAGCTGGAACAGTTTACAACGGAGGAACTGTGCTACCGATATTAGTTGAAGGGCGAATTGCCAATCCTTCATTAACGTGGGAAAAGACAACAACAACAGATATCGGGTTCGACATGTCTATCAACAAAGGACTTATTGGTCTAACCTTAGATTACTATGTTCGCGTAACTGATGACATCCTGGTTGAGCAAACTGATATATTACCAGAGACCGGAATATCTAACTTACCATACAAGAACGTTGGTAAAGTTGACAACAGTGGTATTGAATTAGCCTTAACCCATCAAAAGAGCTTTGGTGATTTCTCTTACAATGTTGGTTTCAACCTGGCTTATATTAAAAACGAAATTACTGATCTTGGTGAAGGAATAGATAAATTGCCACCGAGCGGATACTGGATTAACCAAGTTGGTCAGGCTATTGGTAGTTTTTACATGTACGAAGCTGATGGCTTATACTCAACTGAGGATATTGCCAATGGTAATGTAGTTGAATTTGGTGGTTACGATATTGAGGCAGGTATGGTGAAGTTAGTTGATCAGGATGGTGATGGTGAAATTACCGCTGATGACAGAACAATTGTCGGAAGTGATGTACCAGATTTAACCTATGGCATTAACCTGGAGCTTAATTATAAAGGATTCTCATTATCGGCTTTAGGCCAGGGAGTATCAGGCGTTAAGCTATATATGGATAATGAGGCGTCACAAGCTTTCTTTAATAGCGCAGTGCCTCGTAAATGGCAACTTGATAATTGGACGCCGGAAAATCAAAATGCTCGATATCCTAAATTGTATAAAGAAAACGATTTAAGATACCAATATAATTCCATTCAGTCATCGTATTGGTTATTTGATGCTGATTATTTCCGAATCAAGAACATCACTCTTGGATACACACTACCAAAGCATTTAGTCACTTCCATTGGACTTGAAAAGGTTCGGGTATTCGTGTCAGGAGATAATTTGTTCACAATAAGAGGTGATAAGCGCATGGAAGATTTCGATCCGGAAAGATCATCTGGCCGTGGTGCTCAATTAGGTATGAAAACATATACCGGTGGTGTTTCAGTTACATTTTAATCAACAGTTATTAAATCAGAAAAGCAATGAAAATTAATTCATATATACATAAGCTAATATGGCTATTGCCATTAGTGGCATTTATGGCTTGTTCCGATGATTTTCTGGAAAAAGCACCAAACGATGCATTAGATCCTTCAAAAATTAATGCATCTAAAGCTGAAGAGTTACGCAATGCAATTTATGCTGAAATCCCGGGCAGTGGCTTAGTTTTTCAGGAAGGCTATGCCGATAATGGTTACTCACGCAACTGGTGGGATAGTAACGGTGCGTTGGTGCAAACCAATGCTGTATCGGGTTCTGAAAACTTTGGTTATGGCGACTGGAATCATTATGGTGATAAAGGAAATTCATATGCATCTATTCGTACCTGTAACATGTTAATAGCCAAATTAGCAGACTTTGATATTGAAGAAGATATGGCTAATAAGCTGGAGGCTGAAGCACGTATGTTAAGAGCCTGGTTATACATGGAGTTAACATTATATTATGGCGATGTTGCAATTGTAACAGATATAAATGCGGAATACCCTGATGGACTAGCCCGCAATCCGGCAAGCGAAGTTCGCAGCTGGATCTTGGATGAATTACAAGCTGCAGCAGATATCTTACCCAAGAATAATGACACAGGCAAGTTCAATAAAGCTATGGCTTATACACTCAAAGCCAGAGCAGCCTATTATTTCGGTAATTACGATCAAGCTGCTGATGCCGCCAGATATGTCATTGATGAAGGTGGGTACGCTTTACATTACGCTGGCGAATTATCCGATACGGAGCAAAAAGATGCTGATTACTTTAGAGATTTAGTTGATTTTGACGCTTTAGGAATTGATGAAGAGAGTTTTATTCAAGGTATATTTAACTACCGAAACATATGGAATGTTGACTATAACTCGGAAGCTATTATATCTAAAGAATATGTAGCAACTGAAGACCATGGTGATTTCAATCGCATAACATCTTTTCTTTCACCAAACCTATCAGAAAAGCAAGCATGGGCAACGATTGCTCCTCTGCAAGATTTGGTAGATGACTATTGGTTAGCCGATGGACAAACTGATGCTGTTGTGCCTGATAAAGACACCCGTGCGACATATTACAATAATTTAAGAAATGAGATAGCAGGAATTCAGGAAGGAGATGACCCGAATGATCCGAATGATAATTTGTCTTTTAGTCAGGCAGTAGCAAGCATCTCTGATGAATTGGCAACTCGCCCATACCTGGCTGAGTTTCTAAATCGCGATAGTCGATTGTATGCATCCATTGTATTTCCCTTTTCAGCTGTTAATACGTACTTCGATGGGAATTATCAGGAGTATAATTACAGTATCAATAACTATGGGCAAACAGGGTTTGTCTGGCGTAAGATGAGTGGAGGTGATGATATAGTTTCAGTTTGGGGCGATTCATACCATTTAAGTGGGACAGATTTTCATGTTATTCGTTTAGCTGAGATGTTATTAATCTATGCCGAGGCTCACACACAAACTGACGGTTATGATGGAACAGTTGTAACTGAACTTAATAAATTGAGAGATCGTTGTGGAATGCCTGATGTACCAACAGGTTTAAGTAAGGATCAGGCATTGGAATTTATCCGACGCGAACGAAGAATTGAGCTGGCTGGTGAAGGTTTCCGTTATTTTGACATCCGTCTGTTTGAAGATGACAATCGTAATGGTGGCTTTAAAGGTCAACAAGCTGCAAGTGTTGTTATGCAAGGACAATCATACGATCCACAAGGTAACCCTAGTGCATTAAAAGTATGGGATCCACGTTTGATGTTAATGCCAATACCAACAACCTCACGAGATAAGAACCCGCTTTTAGATCAGAATGCCGGATATAACTAATCAAAAGAAGTGCCCTGCGGGGCATTTTTTTTACATTTATAACTACATATGAAACGAACATGTAAATTTTAATCTTAAAAATTACACACAGGGTAATGATTAAAATTTCTTGAGAGTTCCATGTGACAACTGAAAGAAAATTTAAACACATGAAAACAAAATCACTTTATTTCGTCTTATTCCTGTTTGGTTTTTCATCCTCCTTAATGAAAGCTCAACAAGAAACCTTAGCACCAACTCCTCCAATGGGCTGGATAAGCTGGAATCTGTTTGAAGGTAACATCAGCGAAAGCATTGTAATGGAACTGGCTGATGCAATGGTGGAAAATGGTCTGAAAGAAGCAGGATACGAGTATATTATTCTGGATGATCTTTGGCATGGAGGTAGGGATGAAGATGGAAAAATCTACCCTGATCCAAATAAATTTCCCAATGGGATGAAAGTTGTCGCTGACTATGTACACAGTGAAGGATTAAAGTTTGGAATATACACCGATATTGCTGAATACACATGTGCCGGAATGGTGGGAAGTCTTAACTATGAAGAAAATGATGCTAAGACATTTGCCGAATGGGGTGTAGATTACATAAAATGTGATTATTGCCATGCGCCAGAAGATCTATTTACAGCCATAGATCGATACGAGAAATTCATTAAAGCTGTGAGAGCAACGGGGCGTCCAATGGTATTTGCCATTTGTGAATGGGGACAGCGGGCACCCTGGCTATGGGGTAAGAAAGTTGATGGTCAATTATGGCGCACTACATGGGACTTACGTGATACCTGGGAGCACGGACGATATAATAGCGGACATAACGGCATAATGGAAGCATTAGACAGGCAAGTTGGATTAGAGAAGTTTGCTGGTCCGGGTCATTGGAATGATCCTGATATGTTGGTGATTGGTCTTAACGGAACTGGTGCATCCTCGTCCGCAAATGGCGCCAATGGTTGCACAATTACTGAGTATGAAGCACAGTTTAGTTTATGGTCACTTTTATCAGCTCCCTTGCTGATGACATGTGACATCCGTAACATGGATGCCAACACAAAACGCATTCTCACCAACCATGAGCTTATAGCTATTAACCAGGATAAGTTAGGCAAGCAGGCATCTCGCATTTATAAAAATGAAGCGGAAGAGATTTGGGCCAAGCCATTGGCAGACGGATCATGGGCCGTTGGTTTTCTTAATCGCGACAACAACAGAAAACGAAAAATTTCGCTCAATATCGCCCGGTTAGGTTTTGACGGTCAGGTTAAAGTACGCGATTTGTGGCAACACAAAGATCTTGAATTTAAACAATCAAATCTGATATCACTGACTGTGGAGCCTCACGAATGTAAGGTACTTAAGATTTCCAACAAGTAGGATTCATTAAAAACCAAACATTTAGGGATGAATATTGATAACGCTTTAATTATTTCCAAATGTATTCCCCCTTTTATCCCCCCTAATATTCCTCTTCTACTGATAACATTTGGAATATAATTATTGGAAATTAAAATTGGTACCCGATTGAAGGAACCTGATATATTAACAAACAATTGATTTTTGAGAATGGACAGACAATCTCAAATAATACTAAACTAAAATATAAACTCATGTCTAGTAGAAGAAATTTTCTTAAAAATGTAGCCTTAGGCTCCGGTGCAATTGCAGCTGGTTCTATGACCTCTTGTTATGGTTCCAATAAAACAAATACAAAAGAACAAGTGGCTTATATCCGCCAAAATGCTGAACGGATGCCCAAGATGCACTTTAACATGTGTGGTTATGCAGCTCCAAAACTGGAAACGGTGCGTGTTGGTTTTGTTGGGATAGGCGATCGTGGAACACCTGCAGTAAAACGCATGACGCATATTGAAGGCGTAGAGGTAACTGCTATTTGCGACACACGCCAGGCAGCCATGGATGGGGCTCAGAAAATTCTTGCCGATGCAGGTTTGCCTAAAGCGAAAGAGTTCACGGGTAGCGACACCGCATTTAAAGAATTATGTGATAGTGGTTTGGTTGACCTGGTTTATATCGCTACCCCTTGGGAATGGCACGTACCCGTTGCATTGGCTGCCATGCATGGAGGTGCTCATACGGCAGTAGAAGTGTCAACCGCTAAAACCATGGACGAATGTTGGGAAATGGTGGAAGTATCAGAGCAAACCAAAAAGCATTGTGTGATCCTGGAGAACTGCTGTTACGACTTTTTTGAGTTGTTAACACTTAATATGGCCCGTCAGGGAGTGTTTGGTGATCTGGTGCATGGGGAAGGAGCTTACATTCACGATTTGGATTACTGGCATTTTAACAAGCCACAGGATGATAAACCAGGAGGTGATGGTGCATACGATAAACTATGGCGTTTACATGAAAATACGCGTAAAGCCAATGTATATCCAACTCATGGCTTAGGGCCTATCTGTCAGGCAATGGACATCAACCGCGGTGATCGTATGGATTATTTAACAGCTATGATGTCAGATGATTTTACCTTGAAACATCGCATTAAAGAATTGGCACCTGATCGCCCTGATTTGCAACAGCTTATTGGAAAACAGATGCGTGGTAACATGGACATGCAAATGATTCGTACCGTAAAAGGTCGTACCATCATGATCCAGCACGATATTAGCTCGCCACGCCCTTATTCACGTATTCATATGCTAAGTGGTACCAAATGCTTTGCACAAAAGTGGCCCTTGCAACACATAGCTTTTGGTCATGCCAAAGCTGATGAAGCGAAAATGAAAGAACTGTGGGATACCTATACTCCTGAAATTGTGCGTCGTGTTGGTGAGATGGCTAAGCAAGTTGGTGGTCACGGTGGTATGGACTTTATAATGGATTGGCGCCTGATCGATTGTTTACGCAATGGCTTACCTATGGATATGGATGTGTATGATGCGGCTGCCTGGAGCTGTATAACACCATTAAGTGAATGGTCAATTCTAAATGGCTCCAAACCGATTAATGTGCCCGACTTTACCCGAGGTGCCTGGAAAACCAATCAACCAGTTGAACTGACGCTTAAAGGTGGCGGAACAACAAAAGTCAGGAATTTGAAAAAAGCCGATTCCAGCAGTCAGTTAAATGTTCATTAATCCATTATAACAGGTCGAAAGACCTGTTCATTTTGTTTATACACCCTTCAGGAAAGATATACTAATGAAACAAAGATATTGCGCGTATTGGTGTTTATTAATGATGCTGATTAGCACAAGCATATACGCTAAAAACACACAAAAGAACGATTGGGAGAACCCGAGGATGTTCAACCAAAACAAGGAAGCACCTCATGCTTCCATGATGCCTTTTTCAACCATCGACAATGCTCTGACAAAAAAGCATAAAGCATCTGTTTATTACAAAAGCTTAAATGGCACCTGGAAATTTAACTGGGTTCGTAAGCCGACTGACCGTCCGGTGGATTTTTACAAACCTTCATATGATGTCAGTCAATGGGATGATATAAAAGTGCCATCTAACTGGGAAGTAGAAGGTTATGGTGTGCCAATTTATTGCAATCACCAGTATGAATTTGCCAGCTATAAGGCACCCGTTTCCGACGAAATTAAATTTGTTGACAAAATATATCCCGCTAACCCAGGTCAGGTGCCACATGATTATAATCCTGTAGGCTCTTATAGGCGTGCATTTACAGTGCCTGAGAGTTGGGATGGCCGCCAGATATTTATTCAGTTCGGTGCAGTGAAATCAGCTTTTTATCTGTGGATCAACGGCCAAAAGGTTGGTTACAGCCAGGGAAGTAAAACCGAAGCAGAATGGGATATTACCAAATATCTGAAGAAGGGAGAAAATACATTGGCGGTAGAGGTGTATCGCTGGAGTGATGGCTCCTATCTGGAATGTCAGGATTTTTGGCGCATCAGCGGTATAGAACGCGATGTGTTTATTTATTCAACCCCCAAGGTGCGTATCCGGGACTTTTTCGTTAAAGCTGATTTAGATGAAGAATATAAAAATGGTAAGCTATCAGTAGAAGTAGACCTTAAAAATCATTTTAACAAGCTTAGATGTGGAAATTATTCATTGTCATACTCCCTGCATGATGAAAACGGTAGAGTTGTTAATAGTAGTTTGTTACCTGTTAAGATTAACAGAAAAGAGAATGCAAAGTTAACGTTCGAAGAACAAACGATTATTGATCCTTTAAAGTGGACAGCTGAAGCACCTAATCTATACACCTTAGTAATATCTTTAGCTGAGGATAAGAAAGGTGGTGAGACAACCGAAATGGTTTCAACCAAAGTAGGTTTTCGCAAGGTGGAAATTATTGATGAGGTGTTTTACATCAATGGAGTGCCGGTTTTAATTAAAGGCGTTAATCGCCACGAACATAATCAGTATACGGGTCATGTGGTAAATGAAGAAGATATGCTGCATGAAATTAAACTGATGAAGCAATTCAATATCAATGCTGTTCGAAACTCGCACTATCCAACGCATCCTCGCTTTTATGAATTGTGCGATGAACATGGCTTGTATGTGACTGACGAAGCTAACATCGAGTCGCATGGTATGTATTATGGCAAATATTCTTTGGCCAAAAACCCGGAGTGGGAAGAAGCTCATCTTGACCGAAATATACGCATGGTTGAGCGAAGTAAAAACCACCCTTGCATCATTGTTTGGTCAATGGGTAATGAGGCTGGCAACGGCGAAAACTTTACCACAGTGTTTAACTGGATTAAACATCGCGATCCGTCACGGCCAATACATTATGAAAGAGCTGAAATGCGTGACAACACTGAGCTACATTGTCCTCAATATCCTGGTGTACGTTACCTTCAGCATTATGCATCCAAGCATCAAAAGAAACCAATGATTATGAGTGAATACTCACATGCAATGGGCAATAGCACAGGTAATCTGGTTGATTTGTGGGATGTCATTTACGACCGAAACAACAAGCAATTACAAGGTGGTTATATCTGGGACTGGATCGACCAGGGACTGTTGGAGCACGACGAGGAAGGACGTCGCTACTGGACTTATGGTGGAGATTACGGTGAGAACATGCCAAGTGATGATAACTTTGTCTGTAATGGGATCATCTACCCGGATATGACGCCCCAACCAGCCATGTGGGAGGTAAAATATGCCTATCAATATGTACGCTTTAGTAATGAAGATTTGCCATTGGGGCAATATAAAATCACTAACTATCACGATTTTATTTCGTTGGATGACTTCGATATTCGCTGGAATATTACAGAAAATGGCAAGGAAATTTATCACGGATTTGTAGATGTATCACTTAAGCCACACGAAAGTAAGATTGTTGAAATACCTGTTCCTTCTATAAAAGGAAGAAAAGGTTATGAGTACTTTATTGACTTTTCCGTTCGTTTAAAGCAACCAACTTCAATCCTGGCAGAAGGACATGAGGTAGCGCATGATCAATTTGTATTTCCTGTGCCTGACTACCGTAAGGTAACCTTAGAGCATTATGCAAATATTCAAATGGTTGACGAGGATAAAACAATTGTTGTCAAAGGACAAAACTTCATGATCACCTTTGATAAGATTAATGGAACAATAAGTCAATGGACAGTCAATGGCACTGATCTGATTCAAAATGGTCCGCTTGTCAACTTTTGGCGTGCTCCCAACGATAATGATAAAGGAAGCAATATGATTAAGCGATTGGGTGTTTGGCGAGAGGTTTCGCAAAATATTGAAGTGAAAGATATTGTTCTGGAACAACCATCCAACAACAAGGCCTTAGTAACCGTAAACTATACACTATCTGCAATTGAATCAACACAATCAGTAGCATATGAGATTTTAAGTAATGGAAAGGTTAATGTAAGCAGCCAGCTAAATATTGGGAAAAGAGATTTACCTGATATGCCACGTTTTGGTATGCGAATGGCAATGCCGGTAGAGTTCGATAATCTGAAATTCTTTGGTCGTGGCCCTCATGAAAACTATTGTGACCGTAACCGAGGTGCTTTTATTGGCTTATATAACGATAAAGTCGAAAATCAGTATGAACCATACGTGCGTCCACAAGAGAATGGCTATAAAACAGATACGCGTTGGTTTGAATTAAGAAACGACAATGGTTGGGGACTTAAAATAAGCGGTTCTCCAACATTAGGATTCTCAGCTCTTCATAACCCTATCGAAGATTTTGATCAACAAACACATGGTGAACACAAGCACTTGAATGACATTGTGAAAAAAGGTGGTGTGTTTATCACCTTTGATCTGAAACAAATGGGCGTTGCCGGTGATAATTCATGGGGAGCAACGCCTTATAAGCAGTACACAGTACCGGCTGATAACTATAAATTTAAGTTCAGTATTGAACCAGTGTTTTAAGAAGTGGGGTATAAGTAATCAGGTATATTAAATGGTGCATTTCTGCTCGTTCAGGAATCTGTTTGGATACTGATGCCATTAATAGTGCCTGATGCACTGTGTATAGTGCGCAAAACACTTCGAATATTTAGTTCATTAAACGCAATAAAGAGGGTGTCCAAAATTGGGGCACTCTCTTTTTATGTATAAGTTTCGATTTAAGGTTTAATAGGTATCAGTTTACTTTTCTTTTATCATTTCTGCTTCAACTTTCTCCCAATTTACAATTGCAATCTTCATATCACACCTACAACTGATGATACACCAGGTTTTTACATGTAATCCTTTGTCAATCATCAAACAACAACATCATCTTATTATAAGATGTCATGATTTTGATCTATGAGTAATGAGTTTATCCATAAAACACATCATTTAAGCGTTACAGCCTACTTTTGTATAAATAAACGCTAAATGCTACTTTAGTAGTGATTGGAAAAGGCCCAAACCCAACAATGGCATTCATTTATTGAAATTTCAAACTTGATCCTATAATTTTTTATCTGATGATCGATCTAAATCCCAATGTATATGCAAATCATGGATTCCCCTACTATTTAAAAAGTCCAAAAGAATTTGAAGAGATTGTCTATCATATATACTCAAATGAGATTACTAGTGGATTATGGAGAGGTAAGTTTGACACTATTAACTGGTTAGATAAAGTAGGAGAAAGAGGACGAGATTGCACATTGCACATAAATGGACGTAATGTTGGTGTTATTCAATGCAAGCACTCTGAGAATAATACACATGCACTTACTAAGCCTGATTGTATAAAAGAAATATGCAAGTTTGTTTTGCACTACGGAATAGATCAATCATTGATAAGTGATATGAAAACATTCACATACTACTTTGTAGTGTCAAGTAAGTTTACTGAACCTGCTCAAACTTTACTTACAGATTTTAGTGGCAGTATATTACTTGAGCCAAAACTATCTTCCTACATAAAAAGTGTATTAAATGGAAATGTTGCCCTTAAAAATGAATACACTATAGAGAGCGCTGAAAAGTTCTTAATTAATCATTTAGATAAGTTGAAAGTCAAAATGATTGTGGGATCAGACTTGGATAAATTGATGAATGAAAGCTACAATGTAGCATTAATAGAAAGATTTTTCTCCCCAAAGGTCATTATAAAAGAAAGGGCAGGATCTAATATCCCTGTAACAGAAATAATAAAAAACTTTGAAAATGCTTCAGTTATACTTTCAGAGTACAAAAATGAATTCGAGGGAGTTGAGGGGTCTCATATAGATAGAAAAGAAACAGATTTATTAGTTGATTGGATAGAGAAAGATATCGATGACGAAAAGGAGAGAGTAGCTTTGTTGGTTGGGCAGCCAGGTAGTGGTAAATCTGTTATTTTAAAGGACCTTTTTAAGAGGTTGGACGCCAAAGGTATTCCAGCTCTTGGTATAAAAGCAGATGAATATGCAACTAACTCTATAAAACAATTGGAAGAACGATTGAATTTAACCGATTCAATTGAAAAGCTATTGGTTAAGCTAACCGAAGATTATGCTACTGTTGTAGTGATTGTGGATCAAATTGACGCCCTTTCTCAAACCAATTCTGCTAAAGGTGAATATCTGGCTACCTATAAACAGTTGATTAGTTCTTTAAGGAAATATGATAGAGTGCGAATTGTTGTATCAATAAGATCATATGACTTGGAATATGATTTTGGTTTTAAATCCTTTAAAAAGGAAACAACTTTTAATGTTGATTCACTGACGAAAGATGAAATAACAAAAGTTGTAAATCAATTGTCTGGGTCAAAACTTTCGCTTACTGATGCTATGTTTGAATTATTGAAAACTCCGTATAACCTGGATGCATTCTGTCGAATTTTTTCACATAGCCTTAATCTGAATTTATTAAAAACCACTACCGATTTATACAAAGAGTTATGGCGACAGAAAGTGATCAATATTCCCCTTGATAAAAGAGACCTCAAACTGAAAAGCGTATTGTATACAATTGCTTCAAAGATGTATGATGAGCAAACAATAACATTACGAAATGATGTATTACCAGATCGGTTTACGCAGGAACTTGAATATTTATTGCAGAATGGAATTATAATAGGTAAATGTGGCTCAATTCAATTCTTCCATCAAACCTTTTATGATTTTGTTTTTGCAAAGCAGTTTTGCGGAGAGAATAAATCAGTTTTCAAATATATAAATCAACATTGGCAAGGTTTGAAAGTAAGGTCAAGCCTCAAGATGATTTTGTCATTTTACAGGGATACAAATCACAAGAAATACATTGATATTTTAAAGAATATCCTTACTGAGCAAGCATTTTTTAAACGAAAAATCAGGTATCATATAAGATTACTCGTAATTAGTCTGATGAGTTCAGAGCAAGAGCCTACTGCTGAAGAAATACAATTATTCGATGATAAGATATTAGCTAATGAAAACCAACTAAAACTATTTCTTATCAATGTAAACTCAAGTGGATGGTTACGAGTTATTTTTGAAAGGTATAAGTTAGTATCATTAAAAGCTTCTAAACTATTAAACTACCATCAGATAATTTATTCAATACTTTTACGTCACTTGCCAGAAGGTAGAAGATTGGTTCTTCCTTTTATCGAAAGCAATCAGGAGTCTTTTTCAAGCAATGAGTTGATTCGCATTTTACATTTTACTAATGTATGGGATATACCAGAAGCTTTTTCAATTCTTGAGAAAGTGCAGGATGAGCTTTACAATGATGAACACTTCTTGTTTGAAATATTAATTCAGATATCAAAGATAAATGAAGATAATGCAATTGGAATTTTCAGCTCATATTTTTCATGTAAGCTTGATAATATTGAATACAAACATGGTAATGTTAATCTTAAATTAAGCTATGGCGGAGATAAGTTCTTTACTCATCTTTATTCATGTCACTTTAACAAGGCCCTAGATCTTAATCTAAAGGTGATTACGAGCTTAGTCTATAAAACAGAAATGGAATATTCGAGAAGAGATAACGATTTCATTATGGATCATTCATTTCAAGGTATGGGAGGATATAATGATGATGATTATGAATTTTTACTCACACAATTAGAAAATAATATTGCTGAGGCTGCTGAAAAAACTTCAAAGGTTTTATGTGCTTTTATAAAAGAGAATATAGAAAGTAGGTATACAACGATTCTAACTGTGGTTTTAAAAGGATTAAAAGCCAATCCACATTATTTCATCGAGGAAATATTTAAACTAGTTAGAATCTTTAAAAGAAGAGGATTGCTTGAAGATAGTGATGATGTTTTAATATTATTTAGGCAAGTTATAAATGCAGCTTATCAATACCTAAGAATTGAGCAGCGGAATGTGCTTGATACCTATATTTTAGATATAAGAGATAAAAGTTCATATTATACTTACCAAGATAAAAATGGAAAAAGAAAGTTACGTACCCTTTGCGGATATGTACAACTTACCTATTTGCAATCAATACCTAATAAATATTTGCTGAAAAATCTATTATTAAAAAAAAGATACCAAGAGTTGTATAGGAGGCACGGAGTAATCAAAGATGAAGTCAAAGAACGGTCTGGTATAGGTCAATTCGTGGGTGCACCTTTGGAAAGAAAAGCATACGAAAAGATGAATATAGTGGCGTGGAAAAAAAGTATACTAAAATACAATGGTCATGAACAGTATAATTTTGGAAGTGGAAGAGGAGGTAAAGATGAACATTGTCGGGTTTTAAGAGAGGCCGTTAAAAAAAGAGCATACTTATTTATTGATCACATTAGTGAATTTATAACTAATGAGGCCTATCATATTGATTATGCAATCAATGCAGTTGAAGGTCTTTTAGATTCTGAAGAAAAAATTGAAATTGATATTAAAGTTCGATTGGTTAAGCAACTTATTAAATGCGGAAGGATTCCCTCTCATTCTATTAGAAGAGTAGTATGGTTAATAGATACATTATTGAGAGACGATTATATGGATGATGAACTATTTCAATTTTTAACCAATATTGCTTTAAATGACGAGAATCCTAATGAAGTTTTAAATCCGGATGATTTGTTGCACGATGGAATCAATTCAAATCGGGGAGCGGCGGCTAAGCGTTTGGTAATGATTAATACTAAACCAGAATACTCTGATAGAATTTTTACTGTTTTGGAAAAGGTAGCTAAAGATTCAATGGATTGTGTTAAAGCTGCTATGCTATATAGGCTAGCATATTTAAATCACTATGATATTGAGCGAAATTTTAGGTTGTTTTTTAAGCTAGTTGAAACTGATAATGAACAAATTTTACAAAGTTCAATTTGGTCTGCTCAATATTTTAATAGAAAGTATACAGATGAACTAGAATCATACTTTCGAAAAAACATTACCATTGATAAGTTAACAAAAGATATTTCAACGGTTCTTACTGTGGCATGGCTTGAAGGGATTGAAGAGTCCTACAAAATATTGCAAGACTTTTACCTTAAAATTAAAGAAGTAAAAAAGGCTATGCTACATGTTGCAGAATCAAATGTCTTTAAGCATAACAGTACTATTACAGAAAAATGTAAAATCATACTTAATCAGTTCCTAGATGAAGATGATAAAGATATAGCTAGAGAGTATACTTTTCTGTTTTCGGATTTAAGCTGTGAACGCTTCGTCGAATTTAGGTCGTTTATAGAACAGTATTCTAAATCTAAAGTTTGCATACTTGCTCCTGACAATTTTATTAACTTTCTCGTAAAAAGCGCTCACTTTTATCCAATTGATTGTTTGAATTTGTTGAAGAATATTCAATCACTTAAATCACACCTAAACATTCAAGAAGAGTTTTATTACGATGATAAGAGTCTAAATGTGATTATCAATTCTTACAATGCTCTATTACAGGAGACAAATAAGGATAAGAAAAAGATTGAACAAACGTTAGACATATTTGATAGGGAACTTAAACTAGAGAATAATGGAACGACAATTTTAAAAGTCTTACAGAGTGTCGATAATTAAGTAAAAATGTCATATGTCACCCAATAAAAACCCCGGCAATCAATGCCGGGGTTGCTCATCTCCAATGTTATTACTTATTCATTTATTGTTTCGTCTGGCGATTCGTTCTTAGCCAGTTCAAACTTAACACCGTAATTGCGCATGATGCGTCGTTTGCTACTGTCGTCTTTATCGTACAGGTTAAACTCCAGCTCAGCAATGATACGATCAATCAGGCGCTTGGCTTCCGGCATCAGGTTCGATACTTTTTCCTGGGCTTCATCCAGGGCACGGTCAGCAGCCGATACATCAGAGGCTTCTTTGCGGGCTTTATCCAATACCTCCTGCAAGGCCTCAGCACTTGGGTTAATCATGGCCGGGTAGCCCTTCTCAACCGCATCGGCATCGCCTTTAATAATAAGAGGTGCCATTTCAAGCGCCTGGCCATCTGTATTCAGCAGAGGGAAATTACCGCTTTTAGGCAATTGATAGTGAGCCAGCAACTCAACCGGCAATTCCTCACGATAGATGCGACGTTTGGCCACTTCCCAGAAATCGCGAATATAAGTTTTCAGTTCATCAATGGCATCATTCTTTTCTTTTACCTCCTTTTGAGCATTGCTTACAAAACGGGCTTTGTCACCCATGCCTTGTTCAAGGCCCGGAATAAAAGCTTGTGCATTGGAAATAATACCACTTGACAGATAAGCGCCTCCATTCTGGTTGTCTGAGGCGGCTGTTTCAACGGCCTTCTTTAAAAATATCAGACTGTCGATAACGGATCTAGGTTTTTTAATTCTTGGCATAAATTATTGTTTTTATGATGTGTGGAGATGATTTTCTGTTACAAATTGTTGAAGTATAGGGTGTATTAACTGCTTAAAGAAAGCATTGCACAGCGTTACAAGTGATGCTTTTCGCTCATAGATTGCCTTGTGAACCGTTACAGGTACCCTCATGGAAAAAAAGACGATCTTGTCAACCGTTACAAGTGACTTAAAATTCCCAAGGAGGGGTCTGTTAATCGTTACAATAGCCTTTATAGTGTCATAGAGGCCATTGTACACGCGCGCAACATGCTCTATTTTGCCATGGAGGCCATTGTAACGCGTTACAATGCCTTCTATGAGAAAATAATGGTACTTGCACACCATATTAAATAAGGGATAGATATACCTTAAAGCAGTACTTCTATAACTTGCTTCATAAGGACTTAGTGAGTCACTATAAGTATTCTGAAATGGTTTGGTCATTCAATAGCTATTAGAACCGGTTTCTATAGGTTAATTGCAGAAAACGCAAAACGTAACACCTTTTACAGACACTAATTTGGTTTTACTTGATAAGTGTATGCTTTTACAGGATAAATGAATGGTTTTTGGTGATGAAAATTTTGGACGAATGATTGAGTGGAAAAATCATTATAGAGGAAGTGTTACTCGTACACCATTCGGATTGGTTCAGCTTGGAAGGATCAAATGCCTACTTATTTGTTGGAGCTTGCCTAATAAGTTGCAACAGTTTTGAATTAAGAATATTAACCTCGTCCAATAGAGGTGATACAGTTTCTTCATCGAAATCTATGAAATCAGCATAGTCAGATTCTTGTCGCCAATCGAACAGGTGCGCATATAATTTACCGAGTTCTTTATCCAGAAGGTTTGTTTTAACAAAATTAAGAAAGAGCTGTGTTTTTACTCCATTATGGGTTTCTGCATTAATATCTGATTGATAAAGCAAGGCACTGGCCAGGTAATACGCGCAATAATACAAGCGGTTAACACAGGAATTCCATCGTTGGTTATTGGCTAGTAATAAAGCATCTTCATAAATCTCTTTTGATTTATCGATGCGGTAATTAATATAGTCTTGCTTACTGCCAGTCATGCTAGTCGAATACCTTCTTTTTGGATGTTATGGTAGAGTGGTGTCACAGCGTGTTTTGATTCCCAATCCATTTTTGAATAAACAAAAGTTGAAATGGGTTCTCCAATTTCCAGTTCAATATCAAACAAAACTTCGCGATACTCCTTTTCAAGCTGGCGATTAACCTTGAGGGTATTTAATAGAATCAGAATATCCCAATCAGAATCTTCATTGGCTTGTCCACGCGCATGTGAACCAAAGAGAACTATTTCAGCTTCAGGATTCTTTTTAGCAATCTGCTTTTTGATCAATTGAATGATATGTTGTTCTCTTTTGTTCATATTTCAAAGATACATTTTTTAATAAACATGAGAATGTAGCAGTTGGTGATTCAAATGTTTGCTTGCTCAGTATATCATATTTCAAATGATATCTTCGGGCTACTACTGACTTAAAACTAACAAACTATTAATGAATCTTCGTATTTCAAGCCTAAAGTATACCTTACTATCTATCAGTATAATATGGATTTTATAGGAAATGATTGTCTTGAAACCCTTGTATTATTCCATAAAATGCATTGCTTTGTGGCGTAAAATTTTAAATGACGAATCATGCTTGGAAAATATATTCGATTAATACTAGCTATACTTATAACCATTTCATCTGTTTTTCTATTTATTAATGGCTTTTCGGGATGGGGTGTGCTGGTCGTAATTATATCATTATTATTTGTTCTGTTTCAGTTTAAAAATGAGATGAACCTGCTTGCATTTTATTTTATCAGGAGAAACAAGTTTGCAACAGCAGAGCGTGTCCTATCTAAAGTAAAGCATCCCGGAAACATGATGAAAAGTCAGGAGGCTTATTATTACTATCTTTTAGGTTTAACACAAGCACAAACCCATCAGCCAGCCATAGCTGAGAAAAGTTTTAAGAAAGCACTTTCGACAGGGCTTCGCCTGAAGAGTGATCAGGCAATGGCAAAGCTGAACCTTGCAGGTTTCTATTTATCAAAGAGAAATAAGAAGCTGGCAAAAATTTATGTGCAGGAGGCCAAAAAACTGGATAAGCAAAAGATGTTGACCGCCCAGATTAGAGAAGTTGAAAACATGATGAAACGAATTTAGTTAAAAGTATCAGGAGGCATCTTAGTTTACAGAGGACAATGTTACAACAGCATTGTCCTTTGTACTTAATAAATGATGCTGACAACCCCGCCATTGTGGTGGTATATTGCTCGTCAATTGCATCTTCGACGTCATTATAAGTTAGTTTGTGACTAACGCCTTTAAAAATGAACCTGATTGGCATTTCGCAACTAACCAATTACATGGGCAATATCTGGATCTTCTTTTATTTATGGATACTCAATTCTGCCAAAATACCAGCCATTTTCCACATGATCTCTTCACTAATATCGAAGTCAGTCTGGTGATGTGTTCCTGATTGATTGGATGCACCTATGCCCATAAACACAGCTTTTCCGCCTGTTTTTTGAACATGGTTCATCAGGGTACAGAAGTCTTCACTATAGGTATTGTGCAATTCTCCTTCTATGCAATGAGTAAATAAGCTGGTGGCCGTCACGGTTTGTTTAACTCTTTTAGCAAGCTCTGTTGAACTGGCAGCACTTTCAGCTTCACCCACTAAACTTATTTTACAACCACAAGCATATTTCTTTGCAATTTCTTCGATTTTTTTGATGGAGGCATTGAATAGTTTATCACGGGTTACCGTGTTACCAGCTCTGGTTTCAATTTTTAAATTTGCTTCAGGACAAATAATATTACGTGCAGTGCCTGCTTGCATTTGGCCAATATTCAATCGAATATGCGAAGGGAATTCGGCTTTTAGCTTTTCTAAGCTTAATATAATTTCTGCAGCGGGGAGCATGGCGTTAATTCCTTTTTCAGGTGCCAAAGCAGCGTGGGAGGCCTTACCTTTTATTTCCACGTCGAACTTTTTACTGGCGAGCTGGCCAAACGTACCGCAAATAAATTCATTTGGCTCTCTGTTTGCCCATACATGGAATCCGTATGCTTCATCAATTTTTTTGAAAAGCGGATGTTTCACTACAGCAGCCATACCACCCAATCCTTCCTCGGCAGGTTGAAACAATATAATTATTTTTCCTTCAAGCTTTTCTTGGTGTTGCGATAGGTATTTTGCCAATCCCAAACCTATGGCTGTGTGGGCATCATGTCCACAAGCATGCATAAAACCATCATGAACGGATGCAAATTTTTTAATAAACGGAAGGTGTTCATTGAATTGGCTTTCATAAACAGGGAGTGCATCCATATCAACACGAAAAACCTTTACTGGTCCATCACCACGATCAAGCACTCCGGCAACAGCTGTGTAACCTCCCTTTGTTTTTTCCAGCAATTCTTTATCCAGGTCTTGCCTTTCCAAGGCTTGCATATAGAACTTATTCAAACTTTCCTTTGCAGGTAGGTTCATGCGTTCATCACAAATCAAATCTTTGCCCATATATACTTTGAAGCCCCATTTTTTCAAGGATTGAGCAACAAATGTAGCTGTTCCAAATTCACACCAGGCTGGCTCAGGATATGTATGAAACAGGCGACGCCATTGAATCATTTCTTCCTGGAGATCTTGAAAATACTTGGAAATGTTACTCATATTAAGCAATTAATTTTAGCAAAGATAAAGAGAAAACAAGGGACGCTCTTTGCATGGGACTAAATTTGTGGATTTAAATCAATTTGAAATGAAAATAAGTGGTATTTATTACTCACTTGCAGTAATAAGGTGTTGGGGATTGCTAATTTGTTTAAAGGTGGTGTTTCAGATGTTGTTTAGTACGCACGTATAGCTCACAGAAATATACTCTTTTTTTGAGTGTTTTGAAATCGTTTGAAGTACAAAAAGCCTGTAAATCAAATCGATTTACAGGCTTTTGTGATCCCAATGGAACTGTTCGTGGTGGACCAAAAGCTGAATACGATGGGGGTATGGTTATCCAGGTACAAAGTGGTGGTCGTGCCATTTGTGAGAAAAATCGATACAGTGGTGAGGAATTAACTTACCTGGTGTTTAAACGTAAATTAGAAGAGTCGGAACCGGTACAATAGGTGTAACCTTCAAAAAGACAAAGCCACTCGTATGAGTGGCTTCCCTTTTTTCCGATTTAGTAGAACGATAATGCTATCATTCACTGCAATATTATGAAAAATAAAATTAATAAAAAAAGCCACACAATTAATGTGTGACTTTTTAATTTAGTTTCAGATTCAATTACTTCAATATTGCTTTTAGAAAGGCAGCAATTCCCAAACTTAATATTCTGGCTACAACAATCGTTTCAACGTTAGTATTTCTTCATCTAACCATATAAATTTGCTGCTCTGTTAACCTACAAATTATCATTAATAATTACTTGACATTTTTAAAAAAGTCTTTTCCCTTGTCAGTAAGATAGAGCATATCAGTTAATTCACCTACATCTTTTCTAATTAAACCATTAATTATCAAAATTCCAGTAAAGTCTTCCAGCTGATTATTGAGCACTATATATTGGGATTTTTTAATTTCTTCTGAATTTAAAAGAATTAGAGCAACCTTTCTTGGTAGTTGGTTTATTGATATTCCATTCGCTAAATGCAATTTAATTCCTTTAAACATTTCAAGAAAAGAAATTCTCTTATCCTCATATTCAAAATAATTGGTTTTTAAAGCTTCAATGTTGCCATAGTACTCCAACTCAGATTCTAATTCTTGGACTTTGAAGCTTAACTTATCTTTAAGGACTCCTTGTGCCCTTTGGATAATATTTTCTGCCTCAGTCAATTTTAAATCTATCCTTACTTTAGCTAAAGTATTATCTGAAGAAATACTGTGTTCTCTTTCTTGAGCTAACAACTTCGTGAGATCCTCCAACTGTTTCATTACTAACGTAATTTCATCAAGTGACTCTGAATTACTTTTTGCATCTTTAATTAAAGAAATAGAAAAGAAAATAGAGATTATTATTGTAAGAGCAGAAGCACTCATAGAGATTACTACAATTAAATTATATTCTTTGATATCCAGTACGAAATATATGGCAGCTAATAAAACTAGAATACCATATACACCAAAAATACCTGTTATTCGTTTCTTTCTGGTCAATTTGAGGTAATTACTAATCAGTTCTGTCAGTTTTGATGAGTATTCACTTAGGATTACAGTTAATTCATCAATATATTTAGTCCCCATTGTCAATCATTTGGTTAAGTAATACAATAAAGTTATTAAAGTTCTCGAGCCTAAGTTGCTCATCATACATTGGAACAGAATTTAAGTTAAAGCCCTTGCCAATTTTAAGATTAGAATCTACTAATGATGCTGAAACGTAGTGGTGAATAAATTGGTCGCCTTTTCGGTCGGAGATTTGTTTAATAATCTTGGCATAATCTCCGTTTAGATAATATGATTCTACATCATTTTTTACGTCATACCATAAGTCTTGTTTATTAACTAAAGTGACCATCCAAAATTTACCCTTGGTATTCTTTATATTTTCGGCCAAAGTTCTTAACTGACTTATTTCACTTTTTCTTCGTTCGGCCAAATAATGTTCAAGAAAATCTTTATCACCCTTGGACTTATAATATTCTGTTTCTTTAAATGAAGCTTCGCTCTTATATGAATGATATCCATATGAAACTACATTAATTATGCCTTTGAATTTACCAGATGCCATATTTCGAAATAGCTCTGACCAATTAAGATTTATAGAGCGTTGTTGACCTGTCGCGATAAAATATTTTCCATACAAATTGCCTTTAATCTTCAACTTTTCTGTGGTAACTGATGGCACATACTTATATGACGGTAAATCACTTCCACTTAACTTATAACCTAATGTTGTCTTTCCAGCGCCTCCATGTCCGAATATAAGTATATTACTTCTGCCATGCTTTATAAGGTTACTTATCTTTTTGATAACCTTAAGTAATACAACGCTTTTATCAGCAATTGTAATTGATGAACCCACAGTACTTAAAACTGTAGCTGTTGTAAAGAATGCATCCATAAATCATATTTTAGTTTGATTGAATGATAAAACTAATGAAATAATATTAAAGAATTTCATTCAAGCTTGTTTTACTGTCTTTTCTTTCATGTCTTTGATATCAATTTCAGTTCCTTGATCTCATGCAATAGTTTTTATATGTATCTAAAGTGTTAAAAGTAAGACTTTAGTAAAGTTGAATGCATACTATTATTAATTCTTTCGTAATAAATATTTACGAGAGTTCTCTTCATTGAAATAAAGAAAACATTTTTGTAATCGAACTAAATAATTTTTCTAATATCCTTAGCAACCTTCATATGTAACACTTTAGCATAGTGTTTTTGAGTCATTTGTATGTCTGAATGACCAAGCAGCTTACTTACTGTTTCAATTGGCACATCTTTATTTAGTAGTAGTGTTCCAAATGTTTTACGTCCTACATGTGTTGTTAATCGTTTCCGAATTCCAACTTCTGTGGCAATTTTCTTTAAGGCATTATTGTATTTCTGATTGCTAAGCACCGGCAGATCAAATCCATATTTACGTAAAATATTCAAAACCTTGCTTACTACCGGTATAATGCATTCAGCATTTTTTACCTTTTGTCTGTTGATATTTATCCACATGGACCCGTTATCATCCCTAACCAAATGAGAAGCATCCAAATTTTTTAAATCTATATAAGATAATCCTGTATAACATTGCACTGTAAACATATCTGCAGATCGCTGTAATGAATCAGAGAAGTCATGCTTTGTTATCTTATTCAATTCCCATTCTTCTAGGTATATTACCTGTGGCTCTTCTTTGTATGATAATTTGTAATCTTGAGAAGGATTGCGATCAATATAACGCCTCTTAAATGCGTATTTGAAGGCAGCTTTAATAAAACTAAAAATCTTCTTGGTATAACCAACTGAATATCCTTTGTCGTTAATCAAATTATTGACTAATCTATCGAACAAGCAATTGTCGCAACTAGATAATCGAACATTAAGAGAATCAATTTTATCTAATGAATTACCAATTGCAGAAATATATCTAGCATGTATTTTAAGCTTGTCTGAATTAGAATACATTTTATTGTATTCTTGTGCATATTCAATTAAAAGTTGAACTAAAAATACTGTACGTTTCCTTTTAGTTTAAGCAGTGCTTTTAATTCTAATGCGCTGGGTGTAATATCATTATTTAGTACTTGGTCATAGTACAGATTGTGTAATCTATGACTTAATTGATCAAGTTTTCTATTTGCATTTGTAGCAAAATCACTTACGCCTTTAAATTTGTACTTATTTCCATCCCATTCCTCTTCTTTACACTTTATTCCGGTTGAAAACTCAGCTCTTTCTCCAGTAATTGTAATCCTGCAATAAATCGGAATCTCATGTTTCTTGTTGGCCTTATTCTTGACTGCCCAAAAAATCAAGTTCATTTCCCTATTCAATAATTATAAACAATACAATGATCCCCGATTATCCCGATTATTTATAATCCCCTATATAAATGAAAAAAGACCCTTATCTTAATTGATAAAGGTCTCTGAAAATTTTGTTTGGATTTAACTCCTGAAAGTCTTTTAGTGATCCCGGCGGGATTCGAACCCACGACCCACAGCTTAGAAGGCTGTTGCTCTATCCAGCTGAGCTACGGGACCATCCTCATTGCTCTTTTCAAAAGCGATGCAAAGATAGTTATTCATCTTTTCTAATCAAATTTAAAGCAATCTTTTTGTAGATTAATTTCTGA